>DASXOL010000118.1:0-4587 GCA_036494295.1 Pseudonocardiaceae bacterium | reverse complement strand
GGCGGGGAACGCCTCGGTGTCCACCGGCTCGAAGGTCCAGCTCGCCGGACTGCCGAAGTCGCAGGCCGCGGCCACGTCAGGGACCCGGTCCGGCCAGCCGAGGGCGAGCGCGATGGGCAGCCGCATGTCCGGTGGGCTGGCCTGGGCGATGGTCGAGCCGTCGGTGAAGGTGACCATCGAATGGATCACCGACTGCGGGTGCACCACCACGTCGATGCGCTCGTAGGGCACGTCGAACAGCAGATGCGTCTCGATGAGCTCCAAGCCCTTGTTCACCAGTGTGGCCGAGTTCACGGTCACCACCGGGCCCATCTGCCAGGTCGGATGAGCCAGCGCCTGTTCCGCGGTCACGTCGTCCATGTCCGCGCGGCGCCGTCCGCGGAACGGCCCCCCGGACGCGGTGAGCACCAGCCGGGCCACCTCGTCGCGGCGGCCCGCCCGCAGGCACTGGGCGAGCGCCGAGTGCTCGGAGTCCACCGGCACGAGCTGGCCCGGCGCGGCCGCCGCGGTCACCAGGCTGCCGCCGGCGACCAGGGATTCCTTGTTGGCCAGCGCCAGGGTGGCCCCGGTGCCCAGCGCGGCCAGCGTCGGGGCGAGGCCGCGGGATCCGGTGATCCCGTTGAGCACCACGTCGGCGGGCTCGGCGCGGACCAGTTCGGTCGCCGCGCCGGGCCCGGCGAAGATCCGCGGCATGCGGTACTCGCCGCGGTCGTAGCCGTGGCGTTGCGCCTCGGCGAACAGCGCGAGCTGCAGGTCCTGCGCGGAGCGCCCGCGGGCCACCGCGACGGCGGGCGCCCCGGTCTCGAGCACCTGCTGGGCGAGCGCCTGCGGATCGGCGCCGCCCGCGGCCAGCCCGGCGACCCGGAAGCGCCGCGGATTGCGCCGCATCACGTCGAGCGCCTGGAGTCCGATCGACCCGGTGCTGCCGAGCAGCAGCACCGATCGTGGCGGCTTAGACACGTCCATCTAGGTCATTCTCCCCCGACGGGGCACGACTGGGCGTGCATGGGAGGTCGAAGCGGATCACACTGCCTGTGCGGGGTACCAGGTGCGTCACACGCACTGGTAATGCGGCCGGTTCTGCGCGGAGAGCCGACCCTTGCTCGCGGAGGAAGGAGTAGGGCATGGGCATCATCGGATGGATTGTCCTCGGCCTGATCGCGGGCGCTCTCGCCAAGGCGATCATGCCTGGCAAGGATCCCGGCGGCATCATCATCACCATGCTGCTGGGCGTCGTCGGCGCACTGCTGGGCGGGTTCATCGGCAGCGCGATATTCGGCGTCGGGCTCAAGAACTTCTGGAGCATCCAGACCTGGCTGGTGGCGATCATCGGATCGATCGTGGTTCTCGCGATATACCGGGCCGTCGCCGGACGCAGAGCCGTGCGGGGCTGAGCGAGGCGGGTAGGGCGCGGGCGGGCGCCGGCCGTTCGCCCGCGTCACGCTGCGCCGATCCCGGCACGGCCGACCTGCCTGCGGAACCGGGCGGCGTGCTGTGCGAATATGGGCACCGTGGCCGCGACTGACCAGCAGACTCCCGAACACTCCGGCAACGAGCACCCTGGCGATGAGCACACCGGTGCCGAGCACTCCGGTGAGCTGCAGACCCGCGAGGGGCATGCGGCGGCGCGGCACGGCCGTGACCCGCACGCCGAGCCCTCCGAGGACTGGGGCTGGCACGGCACCTTGCCGAAGGCCACCAACATCGCGGGCTGGTTCACCGTCGTCGCACTGTTCGCCATGCTGATCGGAAACCACACCAGCCACGTCGAGTGGGTCTACCTGATCGGTCTGGGCACCCTGATCGCGGTGATGCTGATCGGCGGGTACGTCGCCAAGTTCCGGGCCAGACGGCGCTGAGGCGCCGGTGGCCACGGGCGGTGGTGCTCCGGCCGTCGAACTCGACGCCGGTCGGCACACCGTGCGGATCACCAACCCGGAACGGGTCTACTTCCCCGCCCGCGGCGAGACCAAGCTCGATCTCGCCCGCTACTACCTGGCGGTGGGCGACGGCATCGTCCGCGCGTTGCGGCAACGGCCGTGCATGCTGCATCGCTTCCCCACCGGCGTGACCGGCGAGAAGGTCCATCAGAAGCGGCTGCCCTCCGGCGCACCGCCCTGGGTGGGGACCTGCCGGGTGGACTTCCCCTCCGGCCGCAGCGCGCACGAGCTGTGCGCCACCGATGTCGGCGAGGTGATCTGGGCGGTGCAGATGAGCACCGTCGAGTTCCATCCCTGGAACTCCCGGTGTGCCGACGTCGAGCGGCCCGACGAGTGGCGCATCGACCTCGACCCGCAGCCCGGCACCGGGTACACCGAGGCCCGGCAGGTGGCCGGCGTGGTGCACGAGGTGCTCACCGACCTCGGCGCGGTGGGCTGGCCGAAGACCTCGGGTGGCCGCGGCATGCACATCTACGTGCGGATCGAGCCGCGCTGGAGCTTCGCCGAGGTACGCAGAGCGGCCCGCGCCTTCGCCCGCGAGGTGGAGCGGCGCGCCCCGGACCTGGTCACCACCGCGTGGTGGAAGCGGGACCGGATCGCCGCGGTGTTCGTGGACTGGAACCAGAACACCCGCGACCACACCATCCGCAGCGCCTACTCGGTGCGCGGCGTGCCGGAGGCCGTCGTGTCCACCCCGCTCACCTGGGACGAGGTGCCCGACGCCGAGCCCGGTGACTTCACCATCGCCACCGTGCCGCGGCGCTTCGCCGAACTCGGCGACGTGCACGCGGGCATCGACGACGCGGTGTTCTCACTGGACGAGATGCTGCAGTGGGCCGACCGCGACGACCGCGACGAGCCCTCGGCGAAGTGACGGCTCAGCCGCTGGTGAGCACGTCGGCGAGGTCGAACCGGACCGGCCGCTCGAGCTGGTCGTAGCTGCACGAGCGCGGGTCCCGGTCGTCGCGCCAGCGGACGAACTGCGTGGTGTGCCGGAACCGCACGCCCTCCATGTAGTCGTAGCGGACCTCGACGACCCGCTCCGGGCGCAGCGGGACGAACGAGAGGTCCTTGCCCGCGTTCCAGCGGCTGGTCTCGGACTTGCGCGGGGTGCGCTCGCCCTCCTCCTGCCTCGCCCATGCCCACGGGTGGTCGTCGAAGCCGGTGACCAGCGGCTGGAGCGCGGTGAACAGTTCGCGGCGCCGGGCCATGGTGAACGCGCCGACGACGCCGACGGAGACGAGGACCCCGCGGTCGTCGTAGAGCCCGAGCAGCAGCGAGCCGATGGCGTCGGGGCCGGACTTGTGCACCCGGTATCCCGCGAGGACGCAGTCGGCGGTCCGCTCGTGCTTGATCTTGGTCATCACCCGCTTGTCCGGCTGGTAGTGCAGGTCAAGCTTCTTCGCGATGAGGCCGTCCAGCCCGGCGCCCTCGAACTGGTCGAACCACTGCCGGGCCACGTCGACGTCCTGGGTGGCGGGGGTGAGATGGACCGGAGCCCCGGCGTCGGCGAGGGCACGTTCGAGCGCGGCCCGCCGGTCGGCGAGCGCCACGCCGGTGAGGTCGTCGTCGCCGAGGGCGAGCAGGTCGAAGGCGATGAAGCTGGCCGGGGTCTGCTCGGCCAGCAGCCGCACCCGGCTCTCGGCGGGATGGATGCGCTGCTGCAGCAGCTCGAAGTCCAGGGTGTTGCGCTCGGTGTCGGCGATCACGATCTCCCCGTCGATCACCGCCCGCGGCGGGAAGTTCGCCAGCACCGCCGCGACGACCTCCGGGAAGTAGCGGGTCATCGGCCGCTCGTTGCGGCTGCCGATCTCGACCTCGTCGCCGTCGCGGAAGATGATGGACCGGAAGCCGTCCCACTTCGGCTCGTAATGCTGGCCGGGCGGAATGTCCGCGGCGGGCTTGGCGAGCATCGGCGCGACCGGCGGCATGACTGGGAGCTGCACCGGCACAGTGTCCCTTGCCGGTGCGCCGGCGTGAACAATCGCTACGGCATGGCGGCGAGCTGCCCGCACGCGGCGGCGATCTCCTGGCCGCGGGTGTCACGCACCGTGCAGGCCACTCCCCCGGCGTTGACCCGGCGCACGAACTCCCGCTCCACCGGCTTCGGGCTCGCGTCCCACTTGCTGCCCGGCGTCGGGTTCAGCGGGATCACGTTCACGTGCACGAGCTGCCCCAGGTGCCGCCGCAGCCGCTTGGCCAGCAGATCGGCCCGCCACGGCTGGTCGTTGATGTCGCGGATCAGCGCGTACTCGACGGACACCCGCCGGCCACTGGTGTCGGCGTAGTAGCGGGCCGCGGAGAGCACCTCGTCCACCGCCCACCGGTTGTTCACCGGCACCAGGGTGTCGCGCAGCCCGTCGTCGGGGGTGTGCAGCGACACCGCCAGCCGCACCTGCATCCGCTCGTCCGCCAGCTTCCTGATGGCGGGCGCCAGGCCGACCGTGGACACGGTCACCGAACGCTGGGAGATGCCCAGGCCTTCCGGCGCGGGATCGGTGATGCGGCGCACCGCGGCCACCACCCGGCGGTAGTTCGCCAGCGGCTCGCCCATCCCCATGAACACCACGTTCGACAGGCGTCCTGGGCTGGGCTCTCCGGTCACGCCCGCGATCTCCCCGTCGCGCATGGCGGCCGCCGCGGCGCG
>DASXOL010000117.1:0-9398 GCA_036494295.1 Pseudonocardiaceae bacterium | reverse complement strand
GACCGCCCCGCTGCTCGACTTCTACGCCGACCGCCTGGTGACCGTGCCCGCGGTCGGCTCGATCGAGGAAGTGACGGCACGCGCATTGGACGCCCTGCGTACCCGGGCATGACGGGTCCCTGATGACCGGCGGCGGAGTGCGTGCCGTAGTGCGGCGATTGCGGGGCAGGACCATCGAGCTGAAATCGGCAGGCGAGATCGACGCGATGCGCGCGGCGGGCGCGGTCGTGGCCAGGACCCTGCGCCTGCTGGAGAAGACCGCCCGTGCCGGGGTGAGCACCGCTGAGCTCGACGAACTGGCCGAGCTGACGATCCGCGACGCGGGCGCGGTGCCCTCGTTCAAGGGCTACCACGGGTTCCCGGGCTCGATATGCAGCTCGGTGAACGATCAGGTGGTGCACGGCATCCCGAGCCGGACGCAGGTGCTGGCCGACGGCGATCTGCTGTCCATCGACTGCGGCGCGATTCTCGACGGCTGGCACGGCGACGCCGCGGTGACCGTGCAGATCGGCGCCGTGGTGGAGAGCGACCAGCGGCTCTCGGCGGCGTGCAAGGCCGCGATGGAGGCGGGCATCGCGGCGGCGCTGCCCGGCGGCAGGCTCACCGACATCTCCCACGCGGTCGAATCGGCGGCGCTCGCCGCCGGCGCCGCCGACGGGATCTCCTACGGCATCGTCGCCGACTACGGCGGACACGGCATCGGCACGTCCATGCACATGGACCCGTTCCTGCCCAACGTCGGCCGCCCTGGTCGCGGTCCCCGGCTCGTGCCGGGCATGACGTTGGCGATCGAGCCGATGCTCACCGCGGGCAGCGAGATCACCGAGGAACTCAGCGACGGCTGGACCGTGGTGACCGCGGACGGCTCCCGCGCCGTGCACTGGGAGCACTCCATCGCGATCACCGAGGAAGGCCCGCAGATACTTACCGTCGAGTAGCTCGGCGTCCGGGACGTGCAGCGGACGCCGGAAGGCGGTTAGGCCGAATGGAGCCACCCGTTCGGCGCTACAGTGCGACCCCTCACCGAACGTCGGCGTCCGACGGCGAGTTCTCCCCTGAGACTGGACAGCGACGCCGGTGTGATCAGGTCCGGCCGGGGAAGGGGCAGGCCACTCATCATGGGGGTACTGGACGGCAAGGCGGTGGTGATCACCGGTGCCGGCCGCGGCCTGGGCGAGGCATTCGCGATGGACGCGGCCCGTGCAGGTGCGAACGTCGTGGTCAATGACGTCGAGGGGGAGCTGGCCGAGGCCGTCGTCGACCGCATCGTCGCGGCGGGCGGCCGTGCGGTGGCCAGTGCGCAGTCGGTCCGCGATCCGGACCAGGCCAGCGCCATCGTGGAACGGTGCCTGGCGGAGTTCGGCCAGGTCGACGGCCTGGTCAACAACGCCGCGCTCAACCACGAGGCGATGCCGTGGGAGGAGAAGCCCGAGGTCGCCAGGGAGCTCATCGAGGTCAACGTCCTGGGCGCACTGTACTGCGGCATCGCGGCGATCCGGGTGATGCGCAGGCAGCGCTCCGGCTCGATCGTCAACATCTCCTCCAGTTCGTCGTTCGGCCAGCGCGGGGCCGGCGCCTACTCGGCGTCGAAGGGTGCGGTGGCCTCGCTCACCTACTCCTGGGCGCTGGACATGGAAAGCCTGGGGGTTCGGGTCAACGGCGTGTGCCCGCGGGCCTGGACCAGGATGGTCGAGCGTTCACCGGCGGCCCAGCTGATGTGCACCCGGGACGCCACGCCGGACCGGATCGCTCCGCTGATCACCTATCTGCTCTCCGACCGCTCCTCCGGTCTCACCGGGCAGCTCGTGCGGTTCACCGGCGACGAGTTGCACCTGGTGAGCCAGCCGCGCGCGAAGAGCCCGGTGCTGCGGGGCGACGGCTGGGCATTCGAGGACGTCGCCGCGGCGTTCGAGGGCATCCTGGACGAGCACCTCGAACCGTTCGGCCTGGAGAAGCGCCAACCCGCCCGGCTCCGGGTGCTCTCCGAGGGTGCCATGTGGACGAGCGAACGCTGATGCCGTGCGACGATCGGCCGCGTGAGGCCGTCTGCTGAACCGTCCACGGCGCGCGTCGCGCTGGTCACCGGTGCCGCGCGGGGAATCGGCGCCGCGGTGGTGCGCCAACTCGCCGCGACCGGGTGGCGGATCGTGGCGGTGGACTCCTGCGCCGACGATCCGGCGCTGCCCTACCCGATGGCCAGCCGGGCCGATCTGGACCGGGTGGCCGCCGCCGGCGAGGTGGTGCCGGTGGTCGCCGACGTGCGCGACGGAGCCGCGCTGGCCGACGCGGTGCGGCTCGCCGAGGAGCGGTTCGGTGGCCTGGACGCGGCGGTCGCCTGTGCCGCGGTGATGGCCGGTGGCGCGCCGCTGTGGGAGACCACCGAGGCGCAGTGGAACGCCCTGCACGATGTCGGCGTGCGCGGGGTCTTCCACCTCGCCGCCGCGGCGGTGCCCGCGCTGCTGCGCCGCCCGCCGCCCCGCACCGGACGTTTCGTCGCGCTGGCCTCCGCCGCGGCGCACCGCGGGTTGTGGCAACTGGCCGCGTACAACGCGGCCAAGCACGCGGTGGTCGGTCTGATCCGCGGGCTTGCCACCGACCTGCGCGGCACCGGGATCACCGCCACCGCGGTGTCGCCGGGCTCGACCGACACCCCGATGCTGGCCGCCACCGCGGCGCTCTACGACCTGCCCGATGTCGGCCTGTTCGGCGAGCACCACCTGACCGACCGGGTGCTGCGCCCGGAGGAGGTCGCGGCAGCGGTGTGCTGGCTGTGCGAGCCGGGGTCGAGCGCGGTCACCGGCACCGTGGTGCACGCCGACGGCGGGTTCACCGCGTGAGGCCACCGGCCAGCACCCGGCTGCCGGACGGGTTCACCGCGGTGCTCGACCACCGGGTGCAGGTGCTCGACGGCAGCCTCGACGGGCCGGACGGCGGCGGTGCCGTCCTGCTCGGCGGCTCGCCCGCGACGATCCTGCGGCTCACCCCGGCTGCGCGGCGCCTGCTGCGCGACGGCCGGGTCGTGGTCCGCGACCGGGTGTCGGCCGCGCTGGCCCGCAGGCTGCTCGACGCCGGGCTGGCCGTCCCGGTGCCGCCCGCGGTGCGGACCCCGCCGGTGACCGTGGTGGTCCCGGTCCGGGACAACGCGACCGGGCTGGAGCGGCTGCTCGGCGCGCTCCGGGCGACCTGCGATCCGCGCGAGGTGCTGGTGGTGGACGACGGCTCGGCCGACCCCGCTGCCGTCGCGGCGGTGGCGGGACGGCACCAGGCCCGGCTGCTCCGCCACCGCCGCTCGCGCGGGCCCGCCGCGGCGCGCAACACCGGTCTCGCCGCGGCGACGACCCCGCTGGTGGCGTTCTGCGACAGCGACGTGGTGCCCGGCGAACCCGGCTGGCTGGCGGCGCTCAGCGCGCACTTCGCCGATCCGGCGCTGGCACTCGCGGCGCCGCGAATCCTCTCCCTCGATTCCGGCGGTGCCGGCGAGCCTGGGTGGATCGCCGACTACGAGCGGGTCCGGTCGTCGCTGGATCTGGGACCCGACCCCGGCCCGGTGCGGCCCACCTCGGCGGTGGCGTACGTGCCCAGCGCCGCCGTGGTCGTGCGGGCCGGGGCGGTCGGCCAGGGATTCGACCCCCGGCTGCGCGTCGCGGAGGACGTCGACCTGGTGTTCCGGCTGCAGCGGGCGGGCTGGCGGCTGCGCTACCTGCCGGAGATCACGGTGGCCCATGAGCACCGCACCGCACTGCGGCCGTGGCTGGCCCGCAAGGCGTTCTACGGGACCGGCGCCGCACCTCTGGCGGCCCGGCACCCCGGTCAGGTGCCGCCGGTGCGGTTGGCGCCATGGACCGCGCTCGCCTGCGGGCTGGTCCTGGTCCAGCGCCGCTGGTCGGTCCTCGTCGCCGCCGCGGCGACCCTGCTGGCGACGGTTCGGCTGAGCCGTTCCCTCACCGGCCTGCGCAGGCGCGGGCGCCTCGCCGCCTGGCTGGCCGGCAAGGGCCTCGGCGGGGCGGCCTGGCAGAGCGCGGCGGCGCTGGTGCGGCACTGGTGGCCGGCCGCGGCGTCAGCCTGCCTGGTGTCCCGGCGGGCGCGCCGCGCGGTGGCCGTCGCGGCCTGCGCGGAAGGCGTCGCGGACTGGTGGTGGCGCGGCCGGGAGGCGCCGCTGTTGCCCTATCTGCTCGCGCACCGGCTGGACGACCTGGCCTACGGCGCCGGTTTGTGGCGCGGGGTGCTCCGACAGCGGACCGTGGCGCCGCTGCTGCCCCAGGTGGTGCGCCGGACTCGCCCGGGTGGACGCAGCGCCGCCGGTCCGGTGAGGCGGCGTGCCGGCCGGATGGAACACGGAATGTATCGGCCGACCGGCCCCCGTCCGTCCGGATAGTTGAGCGCTGCACCTCTGAGTGGTTTTGCTCCAACCGGGTGGATGCCGTGTGTCGTTCTGCGCCGAAACGATCCGCTTTCGCGGTTGTTTCGACGTCATACTTCCGTATTTGCGCACTGCTGCCATGATCATTCCGGACCGTTCTGACGTGCGGTTTTCTCCTTTCTCGACCATGGCGGCGGGACCCTTGCCTCGGTGCTGAATGCGCGGTGTGATTGGCCCGGCCGCCACACCGGAGTGGCGGTTCCTCGGTGACCCGTGGTCATCGAGCGTTCACCCACCACATGCGGTCGGCGCCCCGACCGGACGAGGAGTAGGCCAGTGACGCGCATTAATGTCATGGTCGACGGCGTCTCCTACGTCGACGATGTCGAACCACGAACACTCCTGGTGCATTACCTACGGGAGAAGCTGGGCAAGACCGGAACCCTCGTCGGCTGCGACACCAGCAACTGCGGTGCGTGCACGGTGCACCTCGACGGGCGGAGCGTGAAGTCCTGCTCGGTTCTTGCGGTCCAGGTCGACGGCAGCGAGATCACCACCATCGAAGGGCTGGCTCGTGACGGCGTGCTGCACCCGATGCAGCAGGCGTTCCACGACAACCACGCCCTGCAGTGCGGCTTCTGCACGCCGGGAATGATCATGCAGGCGATCGACCTGCTCGGCGACAACCCGGATCCGGACGACCATGCGGTACGGGAAGGCCTGGAAGGCAACCTCTGTCGCTGTACCGGATACCAGAACATCGTCCGAGCGGTTCTCGACGCCGCGAAGAAGATGCAGCCAGGCGCGCACAGCGACACGGCGCAGCAGCCCAGCACCGTCGCCGGAGGTGGTAACTGATGACCGCGACCGCAGAGCCCACCGCCGCTGAATTCGGCAAGGCACGCAAGCGCAAGGAAGACGCCCGGCTGATCACCGGCCGGACCCGCTACACCGACAACATGTCGCTGCCCGGGATGCTGCACATGGCAGTGGTCCGCAGCCCGCTGGCGGCCGCCACGATCACCGCCATCAACACCGAGCCCGCCAAGAAGCTGCCCGGCGTGCTCGGCGTCTACACCGCCGCCGACCTGGACGCCGAGGGCATCGGACTGCCCTGCGCGTGGCCGATCACGCCGGACATGAAGTCTCCGCAGGCGCCGCCGCTGGCCACCTCCACGGTGCACTTCGCCGGTGAGGGCGTCGCGGTGGTCGTGGCGCGCGACGCGGCGTCGGCGGAGGACGCGTCCGAGGCCGTCGAGGTCGACTACGACGAGCTGGACCCGGTGCTGGACATGGAGGCCGCGCTGGCCGACGGCGCCACGCTGGTGCACCCCGACCTGGAGACCAACCGCAACGCGCTCTGGGTCTTCGACTCCGGCGAGGCGGGCAGCGGCAGCAGCTTCGACGAGGCCCGCTCCGCGGCGGAGTCCGACGGTGTGGTGGTGAAGCGCCGGTTCCGCCAGCAGCGGCTGATCCCCGCGTTCATGGAGCCGCGCTCCTGCGTCGTTGACCCCACCGGTGAGCAGCTCACCATGTGGTCGGCGACCCAGGTGCCGCACATCCTCAAGACGATGGCCGCGCTCACCCTCGGGCTGCCCGAGCACAAGATCCGGGTGATCGCGCCGGACGTCGGCGGCGGATTCGGCGGCAAGCTGCAGGTGACGCCCGAAGAGGTGCTCGCCCTGCTGGTCGCCCGGAAGCTGAACAAGCCGGTCAAGTGGACCGAGACGCGCTCGGAGTCGCTGCTGTCCGCGCACCACGGGCGGGACCAGATCCAGGACATCACCGTCGCCGCCAAGAAGGACGGCACGGTCACCGGCCTCAAGGTCGAGCTGCTCGCGGACATGGGCGCCTACCTGCGCCTGGTCACGCCGGGCATCCCGATCCTGGGCGCGTTCATGTACCCGGCGATCTACAAGATCCCGGCGTACCACTTCGCGTGCACCAACGTGTTCACCAACAAGACCCCTACCGACGCCTACCGCGGCGCGGGCCGTCCGGAGGCCACCTTCGCCATCGAGCGGATGATGGACGAGCTGGCCGCCGAGCTCGGGGTGGAGCCGCTGGAGATCCGGGAGCGCAACTGGATCAAGCACGAGGAGTTCCCCTACACCACGGTCGCCACGCTGACCTACGACTCGGGTAACTACGAGGCGGCCACGGCCAAGGCCAGGGAGCTGTTCGACTACGACGGCCTGCGCGCCGAACAGCGTCGGCGCCGGGAGTCCGGCGACCCGGTGCAGCTGGGCATCGGCATCTCGACGTTCACCGAGATGTGCGGGCTGGCGCCGTCGCGGGTGCTCGGCTCGCTGTCCTACGGCGCGGGCGGCTGGGAGCACGCCAGCATCCGCATGCTGCCCACCGGCAAGGTCGAGGTCGTCACCGGTGTGTCGCCGCACGGCCAGGGTCACGAGACGGCGTGGAGCCAGATCGTGGCCGACCAGCTCGGCGTCGGCTTCGACGACGTCGAGGTGCTGCACGGCGACACGCAGATCTCGCACAAGGGGCTGGACACCTACGGCTCGCGCTCACTGGCCGTCGGCGGCATCGCCGTGGTCAAGGCGGTCGACAAGGTGATCGAGAAGGCCCGCAAGATCGCCGCACACATGCTCGAGGCCTCCGAGGACGACATCGAGTTCGAGCACGGCAAGTTCTCGGTGAAGGGCACCGACCAGGGCACCACGATCCAGGACATCGCGCTGGCGGTGTTCGCCGCCCACGATCTGCCCGACGGTGTGGAGCCCTCGCTGGACTCCGACGCCACCTACGACCCGGAGAACTTCTCCTACCCGCACGGGACGCACCTGTGCGCCGCCGAGGTGGACACCGAGACGGGCTGGGTGAAGATCCGCGACTACGTCTGCGTGGACGACGTGGGCACCGTGGTGAACCCGCTGATCGTCGACGGCCAGGTGCACGGCGGCCTGGCGCAGGGCATCGCCCAGGCGCTGTTCGAGGAGGCGGTCTACGACGAGGGCGGCACGCTGACCACCGGCACGCTGGCCGACTACCTGGTGCCCTCGGCGGCGGACCTGCCGCACTTCACCACCGGCCGCACCGAGACCCCGGCGACCTCGAACCCACTCGGGGTCAAGGGCGTCGGCGAGGCGGGCACCATCGCCTCCACCCCGGCAGTGGTCAACGCGATCGTCGACGCGGTGCGCCACGAGGGCATCAACGACATCGAGATGCCGTGTTCGCCGCAGCGGGTGTGGCGCGCCGTGCACGCCGCGCGTGGCGAGGCCAAGTCCACGTCGCAGCACACCACGGAGACCGCGGCCGGCGGCGGGCTCGGTTCCATGGACGCGCAGTCCGCTGACAACGCCGACACGGCTGGAGGTGCCAGGTGATTCCGTCCGCGTTCGAATACGTGGCTCCCACCACGGTGGAGGAGGCCGTACAGGCGCTGGCCGAGGCAGGCGAGGACGCCAAGGTGCTCGGCGGCGGCCAGAGCCTGGTGCCGGTGCTGCGGCTGCGCCTCGCGGCGCCCACCGCGATCATCGACCTGTCCCGGATCAGCGAGCTGCGCGGCGTCCGCGAGGACGGTGACGCGATCGTCATCGGGGCCATGACCACGCACCACGACGTGCTGAACGACCCGCTGGTCGCTCAGCACGCCGAGCTGCTGGCCGCGGCCACCAGGACGGTCGGCGACCCGCAGATCCGGCACCGGGGCACCTTCGGCGGCGCCCTGGTGCACGCCGACCCGGCCGGCGACCTGCTGGCGCCCGCGGTGGCGATGGACGCCGAGATGGTCATCGCCGGGCCGGACGGGCGGCGCACTGTCCCGGCGTCGGAGTTCTTCACCACCCTGTTCACCACCGCGGTGGGCGCCGACGAGGTGCTCGTCGAGATCCGGGTGCCGAAGAAGACCGGCTGGGGCGCGCACTACGAGAAGTTCAACCGGGTCGCCCAGGCCTGGTCGATCGTCGCGGTGGCCGCGACGGTGCGCACCGAGGGCGGCTCGATCGCCGAGGCGCGCGTCGCGCTGACCAACATGGGCGCCACGCCCATCCGGGCCACCGCGGTCGAGGAGGCACTGGTCGGTCAGCAGGCCGGCGCCGAGTCGATCCGGGCCGCGGCCCAGCATGCCGCCGAGGGCACCAGCCCCATGTCGGACGGTAACGCCGACGCCGACTACCGCGAGCACCTCGCGCGGGTTCTCACCGGCCGGGCTGTCGCCACGGCAGCCGGAGTGGGAGGCTGAACTGCATGAAGCTGGAGCACAAATTCACCGTCCCGGCGCCGATCGACACGGTCTGGCAGGCGCTGCTCGACCCCGAACGGGTCGCCCCGTGTTTCCCTGGTGCCACCATCACCGATGCCAGTGGAGACGAGTTCAGCGGGACGGTGAAGGTCCGGCTCGGCCCGATCTCTCTGCAGTACAAGGGGTCGGGCAAGTTCACCGAGAAGGACGAGGCGGCGCACCACACGGTGATCGAGGCGTCCGGCACCGCATCGGGCGGTCAGAGCACCGCAGCCGCCACGGTCGTCGCCAACCTCGCCGAACAGGGAGAGGGGACCGCGGTCACGGTGGTGACCGACCTGTCGGTGACGGGCAAGCCCGCCCAGTTCGGTCGCGGCATGATCGAGGAGGTCGGCGGGAAGATCATCGGTCAGTTCGCCGACTGCCTGTCCAGGCGGCTCGGTCCGGAGGAGCCGGAGCCGGAGCCCGCACCCGCGGCGGCGGCCAAACCTGCCATGGCGGGGGCGCCTTCGGCGGGTCCGGCGGCCGGGCAGACTCGGCCTGCGCAGCCGACCCCGATGCGCCCGGTGCCCGAGCAGGCGGCCGAAGAGATCGATCTGCTCGACGCCGCCGGCGGGGCGGTGGCCAAGCGAGTCATCCCGCTGGTCGCAGGCCTGCTCGTGGTGCTGCTCGTCATCCGCTGGTGGCGCAGGCGCTGATTCACCGTCCGCGCACCGGGGGGTTGGTGGCTCTTCAAGTACCACCAACCCCCGGCCGCGGCGTCGCCAACGACAGCAAACCCCCGCTGGAACCAGCGGAGGTTTGCTGTCGTTAGAGGCCGCCACACCCGGG
>DASXOL010000116.1:0-6487 GCA_036494295.1 Pseudonocardiaceae bacterium | reverse complement strand
GCTCGATCTATTCGCCGCAGCCCGATATCAGGAGCGCCCAGCATGAATGGCAGTGGATCATTCCGAATCGGGCACAGAACGCGGCGACATATGCACCGTGCGTTGATTGTTTTCATCGCGTCGCTGGTGGCGGTGGCCGTGGCGTGCGGAACTTCACCGCGGGCGGCGCCCGAATCCGCCCGGCCGCGGCCGGTGGTGGGCCCTTCGCTCGACGCGCCAATGGCGCAGAAACTCGATCAGGTCATCGAAAGGAAGGTTCAGCAGACCGGGGTGCCCGGTGTGATTGTGGGTGTGTGGAGTCCTACCGGCAGTTACGTCCACGGTTTCGGTGTGGCCGACAAGGCGACCCACGCTCCGATGAGCCCCGACATGTTGATTCGCATCGGCAGCGAGACGAAAACCTTCACGGTGACCGGACTTCTGCAGCTGGTGGACCAGGGCAGGGTCGCACTCGACGATCCGATCTCGAAGTACGTGGCGGGTGTGCCGCAGGGCGACCGCATCACCCTGCGCGAGCTCGCCCGCATGCAGTCCGGGCTGTTCAACTACAGCAACGACGAACAGTTCGATCGTCGGCTGCTGGCCGCCCCGTTCCGGCCGTGGACGCCTGCGGAGCTGCTGGCCGTCTCGTTCTCCCATCCGCTGGTGTTCCCGCCCGGCCAGGGCTGGCAGTACTCCAACACCAACACGGTGCTGCTCGGCCTGGTCGTGGAGCAGGTGTCCGGGCAGCCGCTGCCCGACTACCTGCAGAAGAACGTGTTCGGACCGCTGGGGCTGACCCGGACGAGCTTCCCGGACACCAACGCGTTCCCGGAGCCGCACCCGCAGGGCTACACCACCGAGTCACCGGGCGGACCCGAGGCGATCGCCACCGACTGGGACCCGAGCTGGGCGTGGGCGGCCGGCGCGATGATTTCCGACCTCAAGGATCTGCGCACCTGGGCACCCGCGCTGGCCACCGGGCGGTTGCTGAAACCCACCACGCAGGCCGAGCGCCTGCAGACCGTGACGCCGCCGGGGTTCTCCCCGCAGGCGGCATACGGCCTCGGGCTGTTCGAGGTCGCGGGCTGGATCGGGCACAACGGCTCGCTGCCCGGTTACCACTCACGGTGTACCTGCCCGCGCAGCGGACGACCCTGGTGGTGCTGCTGAAGACGGACAAGCCCTACGCGGGCGCCGAGCCGTCCGGGCTGTTCGGCAAGGCGATCACCAGCGTCATCACCCCGGACAACGTCTTCGAACTGGGCGCTGGCACCTCGGCATCCGCGGCATCCTCGTCGGCGTCCCCTTCGAGCCCAGAGCCGTCGAGCCCACCGCCGACGCGGTGACGCGGCGGATGCGCGCCGGAGGTGGAACTGCCAGCTGGCCAGGCACGGAGGGACCGTCGTGATCATCGCGACCGCGGGGTTCGGGATCTTTCTGCTCGCCAACGAGATCAAGAACGTCGTCCGCTAGCGTCACGACCGCATCACAGAATGGCAAGGGCGTCGCACTACGTGGTGCGGAGAACGCGCTGCGCATCTAGCCTTGCGAAACTTCCCACGGGGCACCAGGAGGTTATATGCGGGCTGGAGCAGCGATTCTCACGATATGGCTGATCATTGGCGCCATCGCGGCGGCACAACGCAGCTACTTCGCGGGTCCGAACGTCACCTGTGCCGGTCTCGGCACCATAGCGATCACGATCGTTGCGGGGCCGCTCAACTACGTTGGGCTGAACCCCAAGATCGAATGCAATCTGCCCCAGCCGTCGCCGTGATCGATTTTCCGCCCACCACGTAGTGGGCATTCGGCGGGCTCCGCGTCGGCGGCACCAGGCGCCGGCGCGGAGCCGTGTCCGCTGAGTCCGAGAAGCTGAGTCGGAGAACTGTGACGACGTGAACAGCTGGCAGCTGAACTCCTTTCTGGTCCTGCTGTTCGTGCTGATCGGCGGGTACTTCGCCGCCTCCGAGATCGCCCTGGTCTCGCTGCGCGACAACCAGGTGAGCAGGCTCGCCGGGCAGGGTCGTCGTGGTCGCGCGGTGGCCCGGCTGCGGAAGGACCCGAGCCGGTTCCTCTCGGCGGTGCAGATCGGCGTCACCTTGGCGGGGTTCTTCGCCGCCAGCTACGGCGGTGCGACGCTGGCCGTCGAGTTGCAGGGGGTGCTGGCCGGCTGGGGCGTGTCGCCGCAGCTGACCGGGACCGTCGCGCTGATCGCGGTGACGGTGGGGGTGTCCTACGTCTCGCTGGTGCTCGGCGAGCTGGTACCGAAGCGGCTGGCGATGCGGAGCCCGGAGGCGGTCTCGCTGTTCGTCGCCCCGGTGCTGACCCAGGTCGCGCGGGTGTTCCGCCCGCTCATCTGGCTGCTCTCGGTGTCCACCGACGCGGTGGTCCGGATGCTGGGCATCGACCCGGACGAGAAGGCGGAGGCGCTGAGCGAGGAGGAGCTGCGGGACCTGGTCGGGACCCACGAGGAGCTGACCCCGGAGGAGCGCCGGGTGCTCACCGATGTCTTCACCGCCACCGACCGGGTGCTGCGCGAGGTGATGCTGCCCCGCACCGAGGCCGACTTCCTGCCCGGCTCGATGCCCATCGACGAGGCCGCCGACTACGGCGCCGACCGCCCGCACTCCCGTTACCCGGTGATCGGCGAGTCCCCGGACGACATCCTCGGCGTGGTCCACGTGCGGGACGTGCTGACCGCCGTGCACCGGCGCGACCCGGGTCAGCCTCCGGGCCACGGCGGGCCGAGCGTGGTGTCCGAGCTGGCCAGAGCGGCGCCGCGGCTGCCCGGCAGCCTCCCGCTGGTGCGCGCCCTCGCCCAGATGCGCCGCAGGGGCCACCTGGCCATCGTCGTGGACGAGTACGGCGGCACCGACGGCATCGTGACGCTCGAAGACCTCATCGAGGAGCTCGTCGGCGACATCGAGGACGAGTACGACCCGCGCGACCGCCCCTACCGCCGCTACGAGGACGGCAGCGTGGAGCTCGACGGGCTGGCGCACCGCGACGAGATCAAGGAACGGACCGGCATCGAGCTGCCCGACGGGCACTACAACACCCTCGCCGGCTTCGTGATCAGCGAGCTCGGCCGCACGCCGAGCGTCGGCAAGAGCGTGGCGACGCTGGGGCACCGTTTCACCGTCACCGAGATGGAAGGCAGGCGAGTCGCCCGGATCCGGGTGACCCCGCTGGGGCGCGGCGCCGGATCCGCCGCCCACTAGCTCGAACCACCTGGAACGTCAGTGCGCTTTCGGCTTCTCCTCGGCGCGGACCACCAGCGCGGGACACGGCGCCCGGTGCACGATCTCGCGGGAGGTGCTGCCCAGCAGGACCTCCCGCCATGCGCTGTGCCCGTGCGCGCCGACGACCAGGACCTGCGCGTTCCGCTCCCTGGCGACCCGGACGAGGGTGTCCGCGACGGTGATGTCGTCGGCGACGGCGAGGCCCTCCGCGTCCAGGCCGCCTTCGGCCGCGGTCGCGGCACCGCGCTCGGCCAGCTGCTGCGCCGCGTCGTACATGGACTCGTCGAGCTGCATGGCGGTGCGGATGTCGACGGTGGTGGGCGGTGACTCCAGCAGCCTGGTCGGCAGGTCCGCCAGGTCGAACGCGTAGCCCGCCTCCCAGACCACGACCACGAGCGCACGGCGCGGGGCGAACAGGGCAGCGGCCTCCCGCAGCGCCCGCCGCGCGGCGGGGCTGCCGTCGAAACCGATCACGACCGGTCCTGGTGGCATGCCACCTCGCAACCTACGGACCCGCGAGCCCGGCCGGGCCAGGCTTCACCCGGACCGGGTCAGCCCAGGCAGGTGGGGGCGGACCAGCCGCCGTAGGCATGTTCGGACCAGCCCGCGGTGAGGCTCACGGTGCGCCGCAGCCTGCTCCAGCTCAGCGCGGGCATGCGCGGGGCGGGTCGGTCGCGGACCAGCACCTGGTAGCCGCAGAGCCAGGCGTAGGGGACGGTCTTGCCGTCCATCGCCCGCACCCACCGGGGGAAATGCGCGGCGGCGGCGAGGACCTCGGCATGGGCCGAGTGCGGGCCGCGGACCTGGCTCGGCCTGATGTGGCGTCCGGGCACGACGTGCGCGGCCAGGTCGACGGTCACCCGGCGGATACCGGGCCGGTGGACGATGCCGTCGATCAGCCGCACCGGTTTGGGGTGCTGCTCCCATTTGTCCGTGTACCAGTCCCAGGACCAGGCGTGCGGCTGCTGCTGCGCGGCCAGCGTCCACATCTCGTGGCAGGTCCGGCGCACCCCGTCCAGCCCGCCGGCCTCCGGCAGGTAGACCGCGATCACGTCGACGACGAGCTCGTCGAGGTTGCCCGCACGCGGCGAGAGGTCGACGGCATGGAAGTCGGCGGCGGTGAAACCCCACCCGCGTTCCTCGTTCCACTGCCGGATGTCGCTGAGCTGTTCGGGCAGGGAGGTGAACATGTGCTCCGGTGGGGTGGCCGCAAGACGCGCCTCGCGAGGCTTCACCTGCCCGTTCTGCATTCCTGGATGGTACGTCGGTCCCGGCCGGGACGAGGGCGCGTGATCGCCGCGGGCCGGCATCGGGTCGGGTGGACCGGGTCGTCTAGTGGGAGAACGTCATCCGGACGATGGTGCCCTCCGGTGAGGAGACGATCCGCACCTCGTCACTGAACGTGCGGGCCAGCCACAGCCCGCACCGGCCCCCGGCCGGAGCGGGCGGCCGGTAGGAGGCCAGCGGGTCCTGGATGCCGGAGCCGTGGTCGCTCACCTCGCAGGAGAACAGGTTCTCCTCGTCCCAGGTCCGGATGGTGGCGGGCTTCTGGGCATGGTGCAGCGCGTTGGCGACGACCTCGGTCGCGGCCAGCGCCACACACTGGATCTGGTACTCGCCCAGCCCGGCGGTGCGCGCGGCAGCCGTGACCCGCTGCCGCATGGCATGCAGGTCCGCATCCTGTACGGCCTCGCTGGTGTCGGCGGTGGGCGGCGCGGGTGTGCCCAGCCGGGCGTCGGCCTGGGCGAGGTAGCTCCTGGGGTCGGCGAACTCGTCGTTGGGCCGGTCCGGCGCGATGAGCGGATGCGTGCGGCGCAGTTCGGCGAGGTACTCGGGGGAATGTGTCCTGGTGTCCGCGGTGCAGAGGAAGCTGACCTCCGACGCGGGGCGCAGCAGGTTGGTGGCCGCCTCGTGGCGCAGCCACTCGCGTTGTTGTGGCGCCGCCTGCCAGGTGAACTCCTGGATCACCCGGCAGCGGCTGGCGGCACCGAGCATCTTGCGGATGTCCCAGTCGATGGCCAGCACGCGCGCCGCGACATTGCCGCTGCCCCAGGTCTCCGCGTCCGCGAAGCGGACCTGCTCGCTCGCCTCGACACCGAGCGTGTCCTGCGCCAGCTGGACCATGCGCGGCGAGCAGACCAGCAGAGCCGGCTCACCGACCTCGAGACCTTCGAGGATGTAGGGCACCACGTGCGCGAGGAACTGCTCGTCCGAGTCGTGTTCGAGCAGGCGGTGGTCGATGTAACCGACGTCGGACGCGGTCCTGGCATCGGCACCTTCTCCGGTCGGCCTCATCGGTCGGGGACGGCGCTCGACGGCTGCGGCCGTCCCGATCCGATGGGCCACGCATCTTGGTGACACTCAGTCACAACATTCGACCTCCTGTTCCCCGCACGACGGAATGGGCTTTCTGCAGATGCCAACGTAAGAGATCGCATCATCAAGCGGGAGATGCCACGCAATCACAACGGGTGACGACAGCGGAATCCGCCCCCGCGAGCGGCCGGCACTAGTGATTGGCGGTGTCATCCGGACGTCCATCGGCAAGATCGATGCGGAACACCGGGTGGCCGGGTGCGGCGTGCCGCAGCTGCGCATCGGTCGATGTCGCGCTCACTCCCGCGAAGAAGGCGCCCACCTCGAAACCCCAGCGCTGCAGGTATGCCCGCAGCACGGCGGGCTTGTCGTCGTCGCCGATCTCGACCGCGCGGAAGCCCTCCACAGCGCGGCCCAGCACCAGTTCGCCCGCACCGGCCGCGCGCAGGTTGCGCACCCACTGCGTCTCACCTCGCGGCGAGACGAGATAGCGCTGCTCGCCGATGCCGAGCAGGTTCACCGGCGTCTCGCGGGGCTCGCCGCTGCGCCGTCCCGGTACCCGCAGCACCCGCGACCCGAACACGCCGAACCCCGCCTTGGTCAGCAGCGCCACCAGACGGTTGAACACCGTACGGGTGAACCAGCCAGGCTCGACATACCGTTGTTCCATCCCGCCATCCTGCTCCCTGTTCGCGGGCAGGGTGGGAGGTATTGGTTCAGCCGCGCGTTTCCGCGCTCACCCAGGACAGGTAGTCGGCATTGCCGCCGACGATCGGCGTCGCGATGACCTCCGGCACGTCGTAGCCGTGGTTGGCCCGGATGTGCTCGGTCAACGCGGCCACCCGATCACCGGCGGTCTTGATCTCCACCCGCCATTCCTGCTCGGTCTGCACCTCGCCCTCCCAGCGGAACACGCTGGTGATGGGGCCGACGATCTGAGCGCAGGC
>DASXOL010000115.1:0-4790 GCA_036494295.1 Pseudonocardiaceae bacterium | reverse complement strand
GCGGCCGGCGGCGGGTGGGCCCCAGCAAGTCGCCCTGGACGAGCGAGACGCCGTGTGCCCGCAGCGCGATGGCCTGCTCGGTGGTGTCGCAGCCGTCGGCGACCAGCGTCGCGCCGGTCTGCGTGGCGAGTGCCGCCGATCCGGCGAGCGCGGCGAGCGCGGGCGGCGTGGCGGGCAGTCCGGTGGTGTGCCTCGTGCCGAGGAGCAGCACCTCGGGCGCCACGTCGATGAGCGTGGCCATCGGGAAGGTACCCACCGCGTCCAGTCCGAGGCCGAACCCCGCCGCGCGCAGCCGGGCGAGGCCGACCGGCAGATTCGCGGGCGTGGCCTCACCCGGCGGCACCACCAGCCGGATCACGACCTGGCCCGGGTCCCGGCCGATATCGGACAGAGTGTCCAGCAACGGCACCAGCGGGTTGTACTCGGCGCAGACCGTGTCGGCCCACAGTGTCAGGTGCAGGGGCAGCAGCCGCTCGTACTCGGCGCCACGGCGGGCGGCCTCTGCGGCGAACCGCACGTCGAGACGGACCAGTCGTTCGGCGATCCCGGTCACCGGCCGGAGGTGATCGAGCTCTCCCGCCGCGGGACATGCGCGCACCTCGAGCGCCATCACCCGCCCGGTGCGCAGGTGCACCACCGAGCGGAACCGATGGCGGATGTCTTCCACCACGTCGCGGATCTGGAGGACCACGGACACGATTGTGGGGAACGACGCAACATACTCATCCGTTCGGACGAACTGTTCACCAGAAGTTCACGCTGCGTGGAGTGCTCTTCCCGTGACGTATCAGGCCAGCGCGACACAAACCGGGCTACCTGGGGTGCGTGATCGACAGTCCGTGGTGACGAGCAACCTCCGGTATCAAGGACCGGCGGCCCGTGGGCGGGCGCACCCGTGGCCGTCACCCGCACACGGGCGGCCCGGCACAATGCCTACGGGAGTGGCCCATCGTCGAAAGGCCGTTGGTGACGCAAGCACCTCCGGACCGCGGAACGCTCCGCGGCGAACCGCAGCGGCGTGCGCGCGTCGCGGTGCGGGAGTGCCTGATCGGTGGGGCGCTGCTGGCCGCTGCCGTGGTCGTCGGGCTGTCGTTGCTGGCCGGTGACGCGCCGTACCGCGCGGTGGGGGACGCCGATCCCGGCATGGTGGTCGCGCTGGGCACCCCGGTGCTGCGGCTGGCGGCGGAGGTGTTCGCGACGGTCTGCGTGGGTTCGCTGGCCTTCGCGGTGTTCTGCACGAGCCCGCAGCCGTCGGGGTCGATCTCCGTCGCGGCCTACCGTGAGCTGCGCATCGCGGCCGGTTCGGCGGCCTGCTGGGGTGTGACTGCGGCGCTGCTGGTGCCCTTCTCCGCGGCCGACACCGCGGGGCTGCCACTCGCCACGTCGATCGTGCCGCAGCACCTCCCTGACCTGGTGGCCGCGATGGAACCACCGAAAGCCTGGGTGGTCACCGCCGTGGCCGGGCTGGCCGTCGCGGTCGGGTGCCGGGCGGTGTTGCGCTGGCAGAGCGCCGTGGGGCTGCTGGGCGCGGCCCTGCTCACGCTGCTGCCGCCGCTGGTCACCGGGCACGGCTCCGCGGATCTCGGTCATGACCTCGCGCTGGGGGCCGTCGTGGTCCACGTGCCCGCCGCGGTGTTGTGGATCGGCGTGCTGGTCGCGGTGCTGCGCCACGCCGGGCTCGATGGCGCTGCGGTGCCGGAGCTGGCCGCGCGCTACTCGCGGCTCGCCGGGTGGTGCCTGCTGGTGCTGATCGTCTCCGGTGCGGTGCTGAGCTTCGTGCTCGCTCCGCCCAGCCTGGTCTTCGGCTCCGGCTACGGCGCGCTGCTGCTGGTCAAGGCGGTCCTGGTCGCGGCACTGGGCGTCGGCGGGACGGTGCTGCGCGGCCGCGCGCTGCGCGGATGGGCCACTGACCGCGCCGGGTGGCGGAAGCTGATGCGCCTCGGTCTCGCGGAGCTCGTGGTACTGCTGGCGGTGCTGGGGATATCGGTCGAGCTGACCCACCTGCCGCTGCCGGATGTGCTCGGCAGGGCCGTGACGACCACGCAGACCGTGCTCGGCTACGACCTGGCGGGCCCGCCGAACCTGCTTCGGCTGCTCACCGACTGGCGCCTCGACATGGTCTTCGGGCCGCTCGCGGTCCTGCTCGCGGCCGGTTACCTGGTAGGCGTGCACCGCGTGCGGAGCGACGGCCGGAACTGGCCCACCGGCCGGACGGCCGCCTGGCTGGCCGGCTGCGTGCTGCTGCTCGCGGCGACCTCGTCGGGCCTCGGCCGGTACGCCGCCGCGATGTTCAGCATGCACATGGCGAGCCACATGCTCACCTCGATGCTGGTGCCCGCGCTGCTCGTACTGGGCGGCCCTCAGGCCCTGCTGCGCGCCGCGGTGCCGTGGGCGGCGCCGGGACGGCTGCCGGGGCCGCGGGAATGGCTGGAGACGCTGAACGCGTCCCGGGCGGCGCGGACCCTGACGCACCCGGTGGTGGCGGTGGCGTTGTTCGCCGGATCGCCGTTCGCGCTCTACTTCACCGGCCTGTTCGACGCCGCGGTTCGCTTCCACTGGGCGCATACCGCCATCACGGCGTGGTTCCTCGTGGTCGGATATCTGTTCCTGTGGCCGGTGATCGGCGCCGATCCCGCACCGCGGCCGCTGCCGAATCTCGCGCGGCTGGGCATGCTGCTCGCGGCGATGCCCGCGGACCTGGTCTTCAGCGTCGTGGTGATGAACACCGACACGGTGATCGGAAACGGCGTGGCCGCCTCCAACATGTACCAGGCGCTGGGGCTGGCCTGGGTGCCCGACCTGCTCGCCGACCAGCGGCTCGCCGGAGCGATCGCCCTCGTGCTCGGCGAGCTGTCGCTGTTCGTGGTGCTCGCCGCGCTGCTGGCGCGCTGGAACTCGGTCGAGTCCGCGGCGGACGGATCCGCGCCCGGCGGCTATCCGGCCATGCTGGCCGCCGCCGGCCGTCAGGGCCACGGCGACCGCTAAGGCCCAGCGGTCCCCTGCGTCAGATCACCGAGGCCACCCGGCCCGGGCCGAACCAGGCGCGCCCGCAGGTCGCCACCGGCAGTCCGTGACCGGGAACGCGCCTTCGCTACTCCCGGTGCGGTAGGCGCGGACTGTGCCGCTGCGCCCTCGGTGGCAGCCCGACGGCCGCCGCGAGCGGGACGCGGGGTACCGACCCCGAGCACGATCATGGTGGTCATGACGACACGGGTACCCGCCGCGGTGCGGGCGACCGCCCGCCCGCCTCGGCGTCTCGCACCGTCGTGGCGGAAGCTGCTGCTGACCGTGCACGTGATCAGCTCGGTGGGACTGCTCGGCGCCGACGCGGCCGTCCTCGCGCTCGGCCTCGCGGGCTGGTACGGGACCGACCCGCTCACGGTGTACCCGGCCGCGCAGCTGCTCGGTGAGCTGCTCGTGCTGCCGTCGGCGCTGCTCGCGCTGGCCAGCGGAGTGGCGCTGGGGCTGCTCACCCCGTGGGGGCTGGTCCGGCACTGGTGGGTACTGCTCAAGCTCGCGCTGACCGTCGGCGGCACCGCGCTCGCCATCCTGGTGCTCCTGCCCACGCTGGGCTCGGCCGCTGCCGCGGCGCTGGCCCACCAGCCCGTCACCGAGGAGTTCGCGCTGGTGAAGGACGCGGGCGGCGCCTCCGGCGTGCTGGTCGTGACCGTTCTGCTCTCGCTGTACAAGCCGTTCGGGCGCCTGCGCGGGCGACGCTGAGCACACCGGCCAGCCGTCTCGCCGCAGTGGCCGGCGCGGCGGCACGCGGTGATCGAGAGCACCGGACGTTCCTCACCTGACAGGTGGGCACGGCTCGGCGCTTCATTCACCGCCGTCAAGAACTACCCGACGCTGCTCAGTATTTGCCCCCCGACCGGACTGCACGTCCTTGCGGGTGACGGCGAGATACGCGACGAAACACGCAATGGCGATCCCCAATGCCAAGGACACCGGTGCATCGCCCAACCCGAGGCCGGTCGCGCTCGTGGGCTTACCCAACCAGTCGGCGAACGACGCACCGAGCGGACGGGTCACGACGTAGGCGAACCAGAACGCGAAGATCGGGTTCCAGCCGAACCATCGGTAGCCGATGATGGGGACCGTGATCACCAGGGCGAAGAACACACCCGAATAGAAATAGCCGAGGTTCATGGTCATGGCCGTCAGATCTCCGGCAGCGGTGCCGAGCGCGAATGTGGCGACGACAGCGGCCCAGTAGAAAGTTTCTCGTCGAGCGGTATCCACGCTGTGGATGGACAGCGTCTTCTCGCTCTTGTACCAGGCAGCGAAGACGAGCGCGAGCGCGACCGAATAGAACGCGGTCGATTCGAGGTACGGGACACCGAACCCGACATGGAGTACATCAGCGGCCATCGTGCCGAACACCCCGACCATGACGACGGCCAGCCAGTAGGACACTGCCAGGTACCGGCGCATCGAAAATTGCAGGACCAGCGCACCGACAAATCCGACAAACCCGAGCCCAACGGCAAGAACGGGATCCATCGCGTTGACGAGGTAATCCGAGGTCGACTCGCCCAGTGCGGTCGACAGGGACTTGATGATCCAGAAATAGACCGTGATCTCCGGGACTCTGAGAGCCAACCGGGACAGCGGCGGCGGAGTGATCGTGCGTCCAGTCATGGCGGGTGACTGGTCAGGTCCTCGGCGTGGCTAGTTGATCTCGGCTCTGGTGTGCGGATCATGGTTCTGTGCCCGCTGATCCGCGTCCGTCTTATGAGGAGCTTGCTGCGGAGAACGCCGAGTTGCGGGAGATGGTCGGTGAGCTT
>DASXOL010000114.1:0-1733 GCA_036494295.1 Pseudonocardiaceae bacterium | reverse complement strand
CGGGCGGAGCGGCTGGCCCGCCGGGTGACCGACCTGACCGAGAGCCGGGCCGCGGTGGTGGACGCCGCCGACGCCGAGCGCCGCCGGATCGAGCGCGACCTGCACGACGGCGCCCAGCAGCGGCTGGTGTCCCTGGCGATGAACCTGGGCCTGGCCCGGGCGACCCTGAAGGACCTGCCCGAGGACGCCCGGACCGCGGCGCTGGCCGAGGCACACGAGGAGGCCAAGGAGGCCCTGGGCGAGCTGCGCAACCTCGTCCGCGGCCTGCACCCGGTGGTCCTCGAGGACCGCGGCCTGGACGCGGCGCTCTCCGGCATCGCGGCCCGCTCCCCGGTGCCGGTGCGGTTGGCGGTGGACGTGCCCCGGCGGGTCCCGCCGACGGTCGAGGCGGTGGCGTACTTCATGGTCTCGGAGGCCCTGGCCAACGTGGCCAAGCACGCCCAGGCGTCCGCGGCCCGGGTGGACGTGTGGCTGGACGGCGCGCTGCTGCGGCTGTCCGTCGCGGATGACGGGATCGGCGGCGCCGACGCCGCCCGCGGCTCCGGGCTGACCGGCCTGGCGCAGCGCGCGGCCTCGGTGGACGGCAGGTTCGAGATAGTCAGCCCGGTCGGCGGGCCGACCACGATAACGGTGGAGCTTCCGTGCGAACTGTGATCGCCGAGGACTCGGTGCTGCTGCGCGCCGGGCTGACCAAGCTGCTGGAGACGACCGGCTTCGAGGTGGCCGCCGCGGTGGACGACGCCGCCGGGCTGCTGGCCGCGGTGGAGCGGCACCGCCCGGAACTGGTGATCGCGGACGTGCGGATGCCGCCGACCTTCACCGACGAGGGGATCCGCGCCGCCCTGGTGGTGCGGCAGCAGTGGCCCGAGGTGGCGATCATGGTGCTGTCCCAGTACGTCGAGGAGCGCTACGCCGCCGACCTGCTCTCCACGAGCACCACCGGCGTCGGCTACCTGCTCAAGGACCGGGTCGCGGACGTCGACGCCTTCCTGGCGTCGCTGCGCCGGGTGGCCGCGGGCGGCACCGCGCTGGACCCCGAGGTGGTGGCGCAGCTGCTGGTGCGGCGGCAGAACACCCCGCTGGACCGGCTCACCGGGCGGGAGCGGGAGGTGCTCGGGCTGATGGCCGAGGGGCGGTCCAACGCCGGGATCGCGGAGAAGCTCGTGGTCAGCGAGAGCGCCGTGGCCAAGCACATCAACAGCATCTTCACCAAGCTCGACCTGCCCGCCTCGGAGGGCGATCACCGGCGGGTCCTGGCCGTGCTGCGATTCCTGGAGCGCGCGTCGCCAACCCAGTGAAGCGTGAGGCGCCCGGCCCCCGCGCAGCGGCGCTCGCTGCGGGCGCGGCGAGCAGCGTGATGTCACTGTTGTAGTGACCGATCACGCCGAGCACCTCGGGTCGTCCGGCGAGCAACCCGGCGATCCTGCAGCCGTCACGCCGATCGCCTCTCGACGAGCAGTCGGGCTGCCCGCGTGTAGCTGGCAGCAAGCTACCTGGTGCCGGACACCGTCAAGTTGACGGCCATGCCCTTTTAAGGCGAGGCGATCCGACCGCCGCGGTTTGGCCGACTGCAGCGGCCGCCCTGGCCTCCTTCCGTCGTTCACGATGTTGATTGGCTGGTGGGATCAGGTGGGATTCCCGGTTGCGCGGTGAGCCAAACTCGCAGCTTAAGGCGAGTTCCGCGGGGCGCGCAGAGCGCTTGCTCCTCCCCCTGAGGGAGCAGCAAGGCTGTC
>DASXOL010000113.1:0-5483 GCA_036494295.1 Pseudonocardiaceae bacterium | reverse complement strand
GTACTCCCTCGTTCGATACCTGAGATGTGCACAACGCGATTGCCACCGCCGCGCAACCGCAGGCAACCGCACGGCCCCGTATCCGCCGCCGGTCAGCGGCGGTCCGGCGCGGCGCCGGCCAGGTCGTCGAAATCCCCGCCTTTCGCACCGAGGATGAACGCGGCGATCTCGTCACGGGTGTAGGTCAGTACCGGACCATTGGGATGGCGGGAGTTGCGGATGGCGACGCCTCCGTCCGCGAGCGAACCCAGCTCCACGCAGTTTCCGTTGGGATTACTGAAACGACTCTTCCGCCAACACACCTCAGGCAGTTCGGTACCCGAAACGCCATTCTCGATCCGCCGCATGTCACGTTCTCCGATCGCCAGTATCGCGATGTCGGGCCAACACATATCGTGTCGGCGCGACATCGCGATGACTACCCGTCCCCCGACGGACCCGGGCTGTTACGCCACCGGCTAACCCGGACGCATCATGGGGCGCTGCCGCTCTGCAGCGCTCGAAGCGGAGAGCGTACGTGTTTGCAACTGTTCTTGCATTGGTACGCAACGTCTGGGACGTTTGGCTGATGCGGGAACAGGATGCGGGCGCGCCGGGCCGGAGCTGTCGGTGAACCGAGGCGAACCTCGTCGTGCCGACTCGGGCGGCTGGCGCGTCGCACCCCTGACCTGCGCGGTTGACGGTCTGGCCCACGTCGTCAGCGACGAGGCGGCGGCCGCCGGGATCGCGGACCGAAGCGGTACCTACACCGCGCTGTGCGGTCACCGGGTGCACGCCGCGGCCCTGATCTGTGCAAGCGGGAAGCCGTGTCCGCAGTGCGCCCAGCAGGTGGAGGCAAGCCTGGCGTCGGTCCCCCGCCAGGCGACCGTCCGGCGCGGCTGGCAGGTCCGGCTACGTCGCCTGCTCGGTCGCGCCTCGACGTCGATGCGGCCCGGCCACTGATCGGCTCAGCCGGCACGGAACGGCTCAGCCGGGCACAGGTCGGTTCAGAACCCCATCGCCTGCGCGCGCCGCTTCACCTCCCGGCCGCGGTTGGACCGCAGCGCGCCGATCGGGGTGCCGGGCAGCGAGTCCTCCGAGGTGAACAGCCAGCGCAGGATCTCTTTTGTCGAGTAGCCGGCGTCGCGCAGCAAGGTGATCGTGCCGGGGAGCCCCTTGACCACCGCGTCACCGTCGAGGAACTCGGCGGGAACCACTGCCACACCGTTTCGGCGGACGCCGAGCAGGTGGCCGTCGCGCAGCAGCTGGTGCACCCGCGTCACCGGTAGTCCCAGCCGCTCGGCGACGTCAGGCAGCGGCAGCACCACCACCTCGGGGTCGAGCACGTCCGGGGCGATAGGGATGTCGCTCACGATGGTCACCTTGCCACATCCGCGAGTCGTCGCCCTTCCGCCGTTCCGGGTAGCCGCCGGTACGTACGATCTGCGGTGTGGAACGGCAGGGTCCCAGACGTCAGGGGAGCCTGGTCGGCACCCTGCTGGACGGGCGCTACCGGGTCGGTCCCGTGCTGGCCCGCGGCGGCATGTCCACGGTGTTCCGCGGGACCGACATCCGGCTGGAGCGGCCGGTGGCGATCAAGGTGATGGATCCCCGGTTCGCGGCGGACCCGGTGTTCCTGCGGCGCTTCGAGCGGGAGGCGCGCGCCGCGGCGCGGCTGCACCATCCGGGCATCGTGGGTGTCTACGACCAGGGCGTCGACCAGGGCACCTCCTCTCCCGACGGCTCCCCCGACGACACCGACGGCGCCACCCACGTGTTCCTGGTGATGGAACTGGTGGACGGCGGCACGCTGCGGGACCTGCTGCGCGAGCGGGGCAGGCTCCCGGTCCCGCTGGCCCTCGCGGTCACCGACCTGGTGCTCTCCGCGCTGGCCGCGGCGCACCGGGAAGGACTGGTGCACCGCGACGTCAAACCCGAGAACGTCCTCATCGGCACCGGCGGCATGGTGAAGGTGGCCGACTTCGGCCTGGTCCGCGCCGTCGCCGAGGCGAACAGCAACACCGGCGACGTCATTCTGGGAACGGTGGCCTACCTGTCGCCGGAGCAGGTGGCCACCGGTGCGGCCGACGCCCGCAGCGACGTGTACGCCACCGGGGTGCTGCTGTTCGAGATGCTCACCGGCACGCCGCCCTACACCGGCGAGACGGCGTTGTCGGTCGCCTACCGGCACGTCAACGACGATGTGCCCGCGCCGAGCACGTCGGGCGCTCAGGTACCCGCGGCGCTCGACGACCTGGTGCTCCGCGCGACCCGCCGCGACCCCGACGCCCGGCCGGCGGACGCGGCCTCCTTCCTGACCGCGCTCTGGCGGGTGCGCGCCGAACTGGGCATCGGCACGGTGCCGATACCGACGCCCGCGACGCAGACCGCGACGGCAGGCGCCGCGATGGCACCGCGGACCGATCCGCACGGCATGGCCGCGTGGCCGGGCGCCTCCGGTGCGGCCACCGCGGTGGCGGCCCCGCCCGCCGACCACGGCCCGCGCGGCACCAGGGCGCTGACCAGGGCGGACGCACCACCGGCCGGTCCGCCCGCACAACAGCGCGGGCGCGGCGGTCCGCCAGCCGACTACCAGGATCCGTACCAGCGCGAACGCGCGCGTAACCGGCGCGCGTTCATCACCTGGATGGTCGTCGTGCTGCTGCTCGCCACCATGCTCGGGGTGGCTGCCTGGTGGCTGGGCAGCGGCCGGTGGACCGCGGTACCCGACCTGCGCGGCATGCAACGCGCCGCGGCGCAGACCGCGCTCGCCGATGCCGACCTCCAGGCCAGGCTCACCGAGGACCACAACGACACGGTGCCGAGCGGCACGGTGGTCACCAGCGACCCCGGTGCGGGCGACCGCGCGGTGCGCGGATCGGATGTCACGGTGGTGCTGTCGCTGGGCCACCCGGTGGTGCCGGCCCTGCCGGTGGGCGCCAGCGCCGACGACGCCCAGCGTCTTCTCGGCGACGCGGACCTGACCGCCCGGCGTGATCCCGCCGCGCAGCAGTTCCACGACACGGTTCCCGCGGGCCGGGTGATCGGGCTGATGCCCGCCCCGGGCACCGTGCTCACCGTCGGCGCACCGGTGACGCTGGTGATCAGCAAGGGGCCCGGGCCCACGACCGTGCCGGACGTGCGGGGCCTGACGGAGGCCGACGCGGTGGCCGCACTGGCGCGGGCCGGGCTGAAGGCGCAGGTGCAGCGCGAGTTCGACGACACCGTGCCCGGCGGCCACGCGATCGGCACGGACCCGGACAAGGGCTCGGACACGACCAGGGGCTCCGGCGTCACCTTGCTGATGAGCACCGCGCTGGTGGTGCCCGATGTCGTCGGTCAGCCGCGCGAGCGGGCGCTGGCGGCGCTGACCTCGGCCGGGTTCGCCCCCGCCGAGCGCGGACCGGGAGCGGGCCAGCCGGGCGCGACGGTCCAGGCGCTGGACCCGGCCGCCGGATCGCTGGTGGACCCGTCGGACAACGCGATCTCGGTGCAGGTCAGCAACGAGGTCGCCGTGCCCGACGTGGTCGGGCGGTCGGTGGCGCAGGCCCAGCAGATCCTCGCCCGGGCAGGTCTGAAAGGCCAGGTCGACGAGTTTTTCTTCGGCAACCCGTCGAGCCGGGTGCTCGCGCAGTTCCCCGGCGCGGGAAGCAGCGCCCGCCCCGGCTCCACCGTCCACCTGGCCACCTTCTGACCCAGGTGTGGTGCTCTTCAAGAGCCACAAACCCCGCCCCGCACGGTCGCCAACTGCTACAAACCCGGGCGGGCCCCCGCTCAGCCGTCAGCTACGGAGCATCTCCGCGACGAGGAAGGCCAGCTCCAGCGCCTGCTGGGTGTTCAGCCGAGGGTCGCAGGCGGTCTCGTAGCGACCGGACAGGTCGGCGTCCGAGATGTCCTGCGCACCGCCGAGGCATTCGGTGACGTCCTCGCCGGTGAGCTCCACGTGGATCCCGCCCGGGTAGGTACCCAGCGCGTGGTGCACCTCGAAGAAGCCTTGCACCTCGTCGACCACCCAGTCGAAGTGCCGGGTCTTGTACCCCGTGGAGGACTCGATGGTGTTGCCGTGCATCGGGTCGCACTGCCAGATCACCTGGTGCCCGGTGGCGGTCACCTTCTCCACGATCTGCGGCAGCACGTCGCGCACCCGCTGGGCGCCCATGCGGGAGATCAGCGTGAGCCGCCCCGGCGTGCCGTGCGGGTCGAGCCGCTCGACGTACTCCACGGCCTGGTCCGGCGTCGTGCTGGGACCGAGCTTGAGCCCGATCGGGTTGGACAGCAGCTCGGCGAACGCCACGTGCGCACCGTCCAGCGCACGCGTCCGCTCCCCCACCCACAGGAAGTGCGCGGACAGGTCGTAGAGCTTCGCCGTCCCGGTGGTGTTGTCCAGCCGCAGCATGGCGCGCTCGTAGTCGAGTACCAGCGCCTCGTGGCTGGCGAAGATCTCGGTGGACCGCAGCGACGAGTCATCCACGCCGCAGGCCGACATGAAGCGCAGTCCCCGGTCGATCTCCCCGGCGAGCGCCTCGTACCTGGCCCCGGCGGGTGAGCGCCGCACGAAGTCCTTGTTCCAGTCGTGCACCTTGTGCAGGTCGGCCATGCCGGCCAGGCTCAGCGCCCGCACCAGGTTCATCGCCGCCGCCGCATTGGCGTAGGCACGGATGAGCCGCGACGGCTCGTGCACCCGCGCCTCCGCGCTCGCCACCAGCGAGTTGATCATGTCGCCGCGGTAGGACGGCAATCCGAGCGCGTCGAGCGTGGCGGATCGGGGCTTCGCGTACTGCCCGGCCACCCGGCCCACCTTGACCACCGGCATGCTCGACCCGTAGGTGAGCACCACCGCCATCTGCAACAAGGTGCGGATGTTGGCCCGCAGGTGCGGCTCGGTGTTGTCGGCGAAGGTCTCGGCGCAGTCGCCGCCCTGCAGCAGGAACGCCTCACCCCTGGCCACCGCGGCCAGCTGCTCGCGCAGCCGGTCCACCTCGGTGGGCACCGTGATCGGCGGAACGCTCTCCAGCACGGAGCGGACCTTGCGCACCGCGTCGGTGTCCGGCCAGTCCGGCTGTTGGGTGGCTCTCCGGGCTAGGGCGGCGTCGAGTTTGGCGCGAAGGTCGGCGGGCAGCGGCGGGAGCTCCGGCAGCGCGTCGACCGGAACGTCCACGGTCCAGTTCACAGTGCTCCAGCGTATGCGTTGGCGCCCCCGGCGCGTCCAGCGGGATCTTCGGCCCGGCGAACTCCGCTCGGCAGCGGCGTGACACTCACCCGGCAGTACGGACCCCAGTCAGCCGAAGGACCCCAGTCAGCCGAAGAACACCGTCAGCCGAAGAACACCTCGGCCTCGGCGTACCGCTCCGGCGGCACGGTCTTGATGACCTCGGTGGCCTCAGCCAGTTTCACCCGGACGATGTCGGTTCCGCGCAGCGCGACCATCACGCCGGCGTCTCCGTCGTGCACCGCATCGACCGCGTGCACACCGAACCTGGTCGCCAGCACCCGGTCATAGGCGG
>DASXOL010000112.1:0-7972 GCA_036494295.1 Pseudonocardiaceae bacterium | reverse complement strand
CTCCAGGGCCTTGGCAGCAACACCCTCACCCTCATGAATCAAGCCCAGCAGGATGTGCTCCGTGCCGATGTAATTGTGGTTGAGCATCCTGGCCTCTTCCTGGGCCAGCACAACCACCCGCCTCGCGCGGTCGGTGAACCTCTCGAACATGGCGCGCTCCTCCCTAGGCTGTGAAGATCACGTGGCTCAGTGCCTTGCCGGATGACATGCACCCGGAAAGCACGATCAGGTCGTGCGGATCAGCCAGGGCTGCGCTCGGTGAACCGTCCGGACGGACCCGGTAGGCCAGCGGCGGCCCGGTCCTGCCCCATACGGCGCCCACGATCGTCCCGGCCCTACCGGCGTACGGATCGGTGAGCATCCGCACCCTGGTGCCCGGTGCGTGTCCGTCATCGGCGACGACCAACACCGCGTCGAGAATGTGACCGACTCCGCTGAGCCGTGCCCCCTCGAACTGACCAGCGGCGTTGCGCAGTGACTGCTCGTGGCGCCGCACGTCGCAGCCCGCCCGGGCGTGCGCCAACGCCGACGCCGCCCCCTGTCGCAACGAGGCCGGATCCAGGTCGAGCAACAGCCGGGCGGCGCGATCGAGCTCGGCGCACTCGGTGTCGAGCGCCGTCTCCTCGCCCAGCTCCGCCGCCCAGGCCAGGTCGCCCACCGTGGGGACCAGCTCGGGCGTCTCCAACATGATCACCGAGTACAGGAAGGCGAGCCCTTCCGCCCGCGCCTCCCCGTGGTAGAGCAGGCCGACGCCGGATCCCGGCTCCCCCCTGGTGGGCGGGAAGCGGTCAGCCAGATGCCTCGCCCGGCCCAGCGGCAGCTCCGCCGCCCTGCGGGTCTCCTCGACCCGTTCCCGCAGCACCCTGCTCGCCCGCAGCGCGATGAGCTGCTGCCGGTGGGTGTCGGTGCCGAACGGGTAGATGGTTCGTCCCCGGCTCGCCCGCGCGCCGGTGACGGCGGCGCCGATCTGGCGGGCCGCGACCGAGTACGGCACGCCCGCGCGGGCGGCGTGCAGTCGGATCGCGCGCTTGCGGGCGCGGTCGGCGGAAGCTTGCCGTGGGCGATGCGTCTCAGTCATCTCGTCCTCCGGCCGGGCCCCACGCGCCCGCCTTTCGGACGGCACGAGCGCGCCGAGCAGCGGAAACCAATGCGCTGAGTCGTAGCCTCTTGACCTGATCTCGCGGAGTGGCGTGGGTCACCGCGCAGGTACGGGCAGGCGCACTGCCTGCCTCCAGAGTAGCGCGGTCGCCCGCGAAGTCAGCCCGATGCGCTCACCGCCGGGTCAACGCGCTCGCGTGGTCCCGACCGGAAGCGGACGACCTGCTGGAAGGTGGGCCGGTTCTGCCAGTCGATGGGGCGGGTGCCGACCACCCCCGCGGTCACCGCGCGGATGTCGTCCGCGGTCTTGTCGTAGCTCAGTGCCGCCACCTTGGGCACCTTCTGCTGCGCCATCGCCGCCTTCGCGGCGGCCACCAGGGAGGCGCGCAGCTGAGCGCGGCACGCCGCCCGGTCGCCACCGCCGCAGTAGTGCCGGTGCCAGTCGCCGCCGAGCAGGTCCTCCACCACGTAGCCGTACCAGGCCACGCCGTTGAAGGAACTGCCCAGCCCCTGGTTGGGGTGGTCGTCGAGGGCCTTGGGCAGCTGGTCGACCAGCGGCCCCAGGGTGCCGCGCAGCACGTCGCGGGCCGCCCCGTCCGCCCACCACCGGTCGAACAGCGCGACCGCCGCGGCGTCGGTGTAGGTGCCGTCCCGGTCGCGGTCCTCGCGGTGGCCCGGCCAGCCGCGCAGCAGCGCGACGGCGTCGGTGAGCACCGGGTCGTCGGTGCCGGGCGTGACCGGGCCGATGGCGTCGAGCAGCGCGGGCAGCACCCGCTCGGCCCTGGTGTCCACAGTGGCCGCGTCCTGCACCGCGCCCACCAGGCCAGGCAGCGTCGAGGCGCGCGCCACCCGGTCGGCGAGCGGCTGGCTGCGGTACACCGGCCCGTAGGCCCACTGGTCGTCGGCCGCGGCGAAGCCCGGTGCCTGCTTGTTGTTCCAGCTCACCAGCTGCCCCGACGGCGGGTCGGTCTGCTGCGGATGCCGGGCCGCGGGCAACCACCCCTGCCAGTCGTAGCGGGCGTCGCCCCAGCGCGGCAGGTCCGGATCCAGGCCGCCGGCCCGCTGCGGCAGCAGGCCGGAGGAGAAGTAGGAGATGTGCTTGCCGTCGAGGTAGAACCAGTTGAACGTGTAGTCGATCTGTGCGGCTGCGCGGGCGAAGGCGTCCGGGCCGGTCATGAACCCGGGATCGTTGAACCGGGCGAAGCCGAGCACCGAGTCGACCTCCCGGCCGTAGGTCGATCGCTGGGTCACCAGCGCCACCGGCACACCGCCGACGGTGGTCCGCTGCTGCACGATGCCGTGCTGGGTGCGCAGCACCAGGAAGCGCAGCAGCTGCGGGGCGCCCGGCGCGGCGGCCGTGGGCAGCGCGGTCTCGGAGTGCTCGAAGCGCTCCATCGGCACGCACCGGCCGTCGCGCAGATAGCTCGTGGACGTCACCGTGGGCCGCGCCCCGGACGGGTCGCAGAGCCGCTCCGCGACGGTGTCCACATTGTCCGAACCCGCGCTGGTCGCGGAGAACGCGTAGCGGTCCCCCCGGCCGAGCTCCACCACGAAGTTCGTGCCCGCGAACGCGACGCCGCGCGCCCGGATCCCCGGCCCGGTCAGCGAGATCTCGGTGAGCAGCTGCGGCGTGTAGTACCCGGTCTGCGGACCGAACACGGCGATCGGATGCCCGTCGGGGGTGCGCTTGCCGGAGACGACCGCGGCGTTGCTCATGCCGGACCCGGCGCGCAGGTCGATCGCCCCGAACGGCGTGTCCAGGCGCCCGCCGGGCACCAGCGGCTGCGCGGTGGCGCTCAGCTGCGACCCGGTGCCCGGTGCGGTCGCCGTGGGGTTCAGATCCGGCAGCGCCACCCCGGGGCGGTCCGGGTCGATGCCGGACACGTCGCCGTTCGGGAAGCGGGCCGACGCCGTGGTGGGCGCGTCGGGCGCGTCCTTGAACCGCAGGTCGTCGTAGACCGCGCGGCCCTCACTCGCGCCGAAGCGCTGCTCCAGCTGCTGCAGCCAGCGCGCGTTGGCCGCCTCGGCACCGCCGCCCATCCCGAAGATGCCGCCGACCAGCGACGACACGTAGGTGAGGTCGCCGCGGGTCCACGGCGTGGGCACCTTGCCCAGCGCGAGGTACTCGACCGGGCAGTGCGGGCCCACCGGTCCCACCGGGCACAGCGCCTGCTGCTCGGCGTTGATCCCCGCCAGGTAGGCGTCCACCTCGCCCAGCAGCCTGGCGCCCTCCGCGCCGTGCCGTGCGGCCGTGCTGGTCACCTGGTCGGCGGCCTCCTGCGGGGTGTAGAACGCGGTCTGCAGCTGCTTGACGTCCATCGCCACGTTCGACGCGGACGGGCCGAGGAACTCCGCGGACCGGGCCGCTCCGGCGTGGCGCAGCGCGTCCTGCAGGAACATCCGGTCATGCGTGCCCGCCCAGCCCGCGCCGAAGGCGACGTCGGCGTCGGTCTGCCCGACCACGTGCGGCACCCCGTCGCGGTCCCAGGTGATCGTGACGCCGGGCCGCGGCCGCTCGACCCGGGCCACCTGGTCCGGCGGGACCTCGAAGTCGGCCCGCTTGTAGTAGCGGTCGATGTCGGTCGCGGTGAGTGCTGCCGGGTCGGCCCTGTTCAGCGCGTCGTAGCGCTCCAGCTGGTCGGCGAAGTGCGGCGGCGCGTTGCGCCCGTCCACCGCCACCCGCCCGGCCGGGTCGGTGGCCAGCACCGGCGCCAGTCCGGCGGCGTCCACGGTGCCGGACTGCCCGGGCGGCAGGATGTTCCACACCTCGGTGTTCGAAGATCCGGTGTTCGACGATCCGGTGTTCGACGATCCGGTGTTCGACGCTGCGGTGCCGCCCGGTGCGGCGCCGGCTCCGGGAGCGAGCAGAGCGAGCGCGAGCCCTCCCGCGATGACCACAGCGACGAACCGAACCCGCACGCAGCACCTCGCTCCACGACGATCTCGCTATCGCCAACGACGGTGCCCCATTCGGGTTACCCATCAGTAGGAAACTGCCCGGTACGCGGACCGGTCGCCATGCCCGGGCGGCTCAGTTCGCGGTGGCCGCCAGCACGACGTCATGGCGCTGTTCCGCGTGGCCGAGCGTGACCATCGCGGCATGCGGCTGGTGGCCAGGGGAGGAGAACAGCAGCAGCGCAGCTCCGGGCGGGCCGGGCAGGTGGAACGACCCGTCCGCGCCCGCCTGGGTGCGGGCCAGCTGGCCACCGTGGAAGCCGACGAGGGTCAGCACGGCGGGCACCCCGACCCGGTCGCCGTTCACCGCCTCGGTGACCCGGCCGACCAGCGCCGGGCCGCTCGCCGGCCCGTGCACCGGCGCGTGCGACACCGACAGCGGCACCACCGGCTGCGCGGCCGTGACGGCGACCTGGGACTCGTCGTGCACGTACTTGCCGCCACGGAACAGCGACGCGATCGCGCCGATGAGCGAGACCCCCATCGCCATCGAGAACACCACCACCAGGCCCTGGTGGAACGAGCCGCTGACCAGGTCTGGGAAGAACTGCTTGCCGACCAGCGTGGTGGCATTGCTCGCGGGCAGCCGGCCGAGCACCTGGGGGCCGAGGATCTCCTGCATCGGGTTGTAGCCGAGGAAGGCGGCGAACAACGTGCCGACCGGCGGCAGGTCCGCCACCTTCGCGGCCACGCTCGCCGGCACCTGCTGCGCGGTCAGACCGGAGAACAGCGCCGAGGGCATGGTGTTGGCCAGTCCGGCGATGAGCGTGGAGAAGAAGACGCCGATGGACAGCGCCATGCCGGAGTTCTGCAGCGTGCTGAGCATGCCGCTGCCCGCGCCGCGCTGGTCGGCGGGCAGCGCGTTCATCACCCCGGTCATGTTCGGCGAGGCGAACAGCCCGGAGCCGATGCCGTTGACGAAGAGGATGAGCGCGAACTGCCAGTAGGTGAAGTCGGTCGGCAGGGTCAGCAGCGCGAGGAACGTCGCCATGACGATCACCAGGCCGCCGGTGGCGAACACGCGCGCGCCGAACCGGTCGGACAGCCAGCCCGACACCGGCGCGGCCCCGAGGAACCCGACGGTCAGCGGCACCATGTAGATCGCCGACCAGAGCGGGGTCTTCTCGTAGTCGTAGCCGTGCAACGGCAGCCAGATGCCCTGCAGCCAGATGATGAGCATGAACTGCAGGCCGCCTCGGCTCAGCGAGCTCATCAGCGTCGCCAGGTTCCCGAACGCGAACGCCCGGATGCGGAACAGCCGCAGGTTGAACATGGGCTCCGCGACGCGGGCCTCGATGAGGCAGAACGCCGTGAGCACGACGACGCCGATCGCCAGGCAGCCGAGCACGAACGGGTTCGTCCAGCCTTCCGGGTGCCCGCCGTAGGGCTGGATCGCGTAGATGATCCCGACGAGCAGCAGGATCAGCCCGACGGCGAAGGCGGCGTTGCCCGGCCAGTCGATCTTGTGGGAGCGGCGGGTCGGCGGGCTGTGCAGGCTGCGGTACGCCCAGATGGTGCCGACCACGCCGAACGGCACGCTGACCCAGAAGACCAGCCGCCAGTCGACCTCGGAGAGCACGCCGCCGAGCAGCAGGCCGATGAACGAACCGCCGATAGCGGCCACCGCGTTGATGCCCACCGCGAAGCCGCGCTGCTCGGTGGGGAACGCGTCGGTGAGGATCGCGGTGGCATTGGCCATGAGCATGGCGCCGCCGACGCCCTGCACGACGCGGACCAGGATCAGCCACAATGCGCCCGCGCTGCCGTCGAGCGGCTCGATCGCCAGCAGGATCGAGGCGACGGTGAACACCGCGAACCCGGCGTTGTAGATCTTCGCGCGGCCGTAGATGTCGCCGAGCCTGCCCAGCGTGACCACCAGCACCGCGGTGACCAGCATGTAGCCCATGATCATCCACAGCAGGTAGCTGATGTTGCCCGGCTCCAGCGGGTTGATATGAATGCCGCGGAAGATCGCAGGCAGCGAGATCAGCACGATCGACGAGTTCATGACCGCCATGAGCACGCCGAGCGTGGTGTTCGACAGCGCCACCCACTTGTAGCGCGGCGACTCCGGATCGGCCCACTTACTGCGCGGCCCACCTGCGACGGTCGGCATCGACGGCACGTTTTACTCCCACCCGGGACGACATTGGAGGTTACTCAGCGACGCTGCTGACACGTTCAGGTTAGATAACTAAGTTGTAGTAAGCAACTAGTTGTGGTGTGACGCTCTTCAAGAGCAACAAACCCCCCGGCGGCGCGCCGCTAACTGCTACATACCCCGACCACTACACGGTCGAACGCCTCACAGCCGGTAGCCGTACCCCCGACCGGCGGTCCTACCAGGAGGCGACGCGGCGGTAGCGATCAGGCCAAGCGCCCAGTCAGGACCTGCGGCCACGGCGCAGCGCGCGGAGGCGGGCATGGGCGCGGATGAACAGCGGGATCCACACGATGTCGGTGAGCACCACCGCGGCGAGCACCCGCACCGGCAGCTTGGCACCGGTCGGCCTGTTCAGCGCGACGGCGGCCACGACGCTCGCCGAGGTCACGGCCTTCTCCAGGTAGCTGTACTTGACCAGCGGATACTTGCCGACCGGATCGGCCGAGATCTCCCGGAACATGACTCCCCAGAGCAATGCCATGCCGCTCCAGATGTGGACCAGGAACGGGTAGTTCGGCTTCTCGGCGAAGAAGCTGTCGATGTACCTGCGATAGGCGACGAACGCCGGAATCGTCACGACGAAGTTGCTGAGCGCCGCGGCCCGGTACAGCCGAGCCACCCCTGCGCTCGTCTCGGCCCGGACCCGCTTGCCCCTGCCGAGTCTCACGGCGGCTCCCCCCGCAGCACACGTGCCGAACGGCGTCGGGGAGTTTACGCCGCATTCCCCCGCCGCAGGCGTGATCGCCACCCCCCGACCGGCTTCGCGGCCGCCACCGCCCGACCGCTTCGCAGGCCGCCACCGCCGACCGGCTTCGCGCACGCCCCGAGCCGGCCGGCCCGCCCGCCCGTGCCAGCGGGGGTCTGCTGTAGTTAGAGGCAGCCGCAGCAGGGGTTTGTGGCTCTTGAAGAGCCCAACACCTGGAGAAGCGGCGCACGCCAGTTACTGATCAGTGAGGGAGACCGCCGTGGCGGAGCAGGACTTCATCGACCGGATCATCAGCGGCTTCGAGATGCTCCGCGAGCGGCCGCACCTCGATTTTCTCGCCCAGCAGTTCGAGGCGGGCGACGTCCTGTTCCTCGTCGACAACCGCGGGATCAGGATCGAGTCGCGGGACGAACTGCTGGAATCCCCTGGCAGCGCCGCCGAGTGAGGCGCCCGCTCACTGGCTGAACCAGTAGCCGTAGGAGAGGTAGTCCGGGTAGGGGCTCAGCAGCCCGTGCGGCGCGGCCAGTTGGATCCGCATCGTCGGCCCGGTGACCAGGTCGCCGGGGATGGTGAAGGTGGTCTCGCGCCAGTCCACCGAACCCGGCTCGGGGACGAAGGGCCAGAACCCGAGGTCGCGGCCACCGACCCGTACCTGGACGCCGTGCGCGCCGTGCTGGTCGCCGGGCGCGGCGCCGGTGCGGGCCGTCACGGTCAGCGGCCGTCCCGGTACGAGATTGCGGGCGGTCAGCGTCTCGCCGCCGATGATCCGCCTGCCGCTGTCCACCACCGGCGAACGCCCAGCCGGACGCTCCATCCGCACCGTGCTGTAGGGCTGCACACCGACCTGGGCCGACTGCACCTGGTAGTCGTGGTCGGCCTCGCTGCGCAGCGAGCCCACATTGAGGTAGTCGCGCAGCACGCCGCGGACCGGCGCGGCGAGCCGGTCACCGGTACCCGCGAGCCGCCAGTCCGCCTGGTAGACGCTCACCCGGTTACAGGTCCGCGCGGACTGGCACGGCGGGTCGGCCCGCCCGTCCGGATGCGCGGGC
>DASXOL010000111.1:0-23796 GCA_036494295.1 Pseudonocardiaceae bacterium | reverse complement strand
TCCTCCACAGAATCCATGCGGACACAGGTACGGCGCGCACTGCCCGGACCGGCATGGGGGAGGGGTGGTCACCACCGAGGTGAAGTCCCGCGCTGGCCGTCGAACAGTGGGCATTCCCCACCCGGTAGCGAGTGCAATTGAACGGCACCGCGACCAGCAGGCGGTGGAACGTGCGCGAGCTGGCGACCTGTGGCGAGAGGAAGCCTGGGTGTTCACCAACCACCTGGGTGGGCCAGTGCATCCGACCGTGGACTACGACGCGTGGAAAGCCCTTCTAGCCAAGGCAAAGGTGCGCACGGCGCGACTACACGATGCCCGGCACACGGCCGCGACCATGCTCCTGGTGCTTAAGGTCCCGCTGCCGGCTGTCATGCAGATCATGGGCTGGTCGGACGCCTCGATAGCCAAGCGGTACATGCACGTGCCCAACGAGTTCGTGGCCGCCATCGCCGCCCAGGTCGGCGGACTGCTCTGGGCAGACCCAAGCGACAAGGAGGGACAGGAGGACGACGGCGAAGCGGGACCGCTCGTGCCTGCCTGAACCGGGGGCAACTGAGACCCAAACTGAGACCCGCCATGGCACCCGCAGCAGAACGCCGGGCACCCAGGATCACGGGTGCCCGGCGTCTGTGCTGGTCAGGTGGCGGAGGATGCGGGATTTGAACCCGCGAGGGTTTTAACACCCAACACGATTTCCAATCGTGCGCCCTAGGCCACTAGGCGAATCCTCCGCCGGGTAGGTTACCCGAGGCCGATCTACCAGCCAAAACGGCAGGTAGAGCCGTTCGTTGGGGCACTGCCGGGGCGGTGGAACCGACCGGCCCGGCGGTCGGGGGGCGGGCGCCGGGCCGGTCGGGGTTCAGTGGGCACCGATCGATGGCGGTCGGCGGGCGGATTCGGCGATCAGGTCGCCCACCAGCACCGCGCAGCTGAGGCAGAGCGGGCCGCCGAGCCGCATGGTGGACCGCAGACCGCCCGGTGGTGCCGGGTGTGAACAGCGTGCCTTGGCCACACCGTAGTACCCGGCCTCGGTGACCCGACTCACGTTGAACGCATGGCGGTACCCATCATGCGGTGAGACCGCCCACACGACGGCCCGCATGCGCCGTGCCGCGGCCGATGCGAGCCAGGTTGGCCGCAGACCTCGGAGCGTTGATCGGAAGATCGTCCACTCGGCGCTCAGCCACTCACGCCAACCCAGGGCGCATCGTTGCGCGGTCATGACATCGAGGATGCGAGGGGCTCGCGAACAATTCAAGCAATCTGTGCAATGCCGCACAGCTTCACCCGAATGAGCACTTCAGAGCGGGCATGCGGGCCCGCCGCGCCGGCATTGGCCCTGGTGGGGCGTTGCGTCGATGCGCGGATTGCTTGGACGATGCAGGGGTCGCCCCGCGCCAGAGGAGGCGAGAAGACGTTGGTCTCCGTGCACGCTGCTCCGAATGCGCACTGCGCGCCGCATCTGCGGTTCGCTGCGATAGCTGGGTGGCCATGAGCGACTTGGACAAACGCCGCCTGGCGCTCGGCGATCAGCTCCGCGAGCTGCGCCACGGCAGCGGCCTGTCCGGCAAGCGGCTCGCCGAGCAGGCCGGCTGGCCCGCTTCGAAGGTCTCGCGGATCGAGAACGCCAGGCAGTCGATCTCCGACTCCGACGTCCGGACCTGGTGCGACATCACCGGTGCCGCCGATTCGGTGGCGGCGCAGCTGCGCGACCAGCTGCGCGGCCTGCGGCTGGACGAAGCGAACCGCCAGCGCCGCCTGCGCAGCGCCCGCCGCTCCGGGCCGGCCGCTGACGGGCAGCGCAGCCAGGAGATCGAGCAGAGCGCCAGCACGATCAGGATCTTCGAGCTCGCATCGGTGCCGACGCTCGTGCAGACCGCGGAGTACGCCCGGTACGTCTTCGCCGCCAGCGGGTCGCACACCGGGGCCTCCGAGGCCGAGGTGGACGTGCAGACCTGGATGGAACGCCAGCGGGTCCTCTATGCCCCCGGCAAGAGGATCGAGATCACGCTCGCCGAGTCCGCACTGCGCTACCCGGTCTGCCCCACCGACGTGCTCCGCGCCCAGATCGACCGATTGCTGGCGCTGCAGGGACTGCCCGGCCTGCGGCTCGGTGTCATCCCGCTGGACACGCGGCTTCCGGTGCTGCCGATGCACGGCTTCTGGATCCTCGACGACGTGGTGCTGATCAAGACGTTGACCAGCGAGATCCTGATTCAGGACGAGCGCGCACGGATCATCTACCAGCGCCTTGCCGACGCACTGGCCGCGGTGGCGCTGACCGGCGACGGGGTCAGGGGATTGCTCTCGCGTCTTGCCAGGCAGCTGAGCACCACCTGAGCCCCGGGACCGCCGCACTGGGCGGGGGATGTGCCGGGCCGACGGCGCTGCCCCTACACTGGGCGACGGACCCCGCGCGGCGTCCATCCTGCGAACTCCCCCAGGGTCGGAAGGCAGCAAGGGTCAGCGGGCTCTGGCGGGTGCGCGGGGTCCCCTTATGCGTCCCGCGGGCCGGTCGGCCCCGGCGGGTGCCGCCCTCCCGACGATCGCGCGTCGGTGACCTGCGGCGGTCCACGTGGAGGAGGAAAGCGGATGCGCCCCGATGGCCGCCCGGTGGGCGGGGCCGGCAGGCAGGTGGCCGCCACGGTGGCGTCGGTCGGGTCGGTCGTCCGGCTCACGCCGCGGATGACCCGGGTCCGCCTGGTCGGGCAGAGCCTGCGCGACCTGGCCGCCGTCCCCGGGCAGACCGTGAAGATCCACGTTCCCGACCCGGCGACCGGCAGGCCGGTCTCTCGTGACTACACCGTCCGCGACTACACCGGCGGCACCGCCGATCCGCACCTGGACATCGATTTCGTGCTGCACGGCGACGGACCCGCCGCCACCTGGGCACGCCGGGTGCAGCCGGGCGAGACGCTGGAGTTCGTCGGCCCCAGCGGGCGGTACCGGCCCGATCCCGCCGCCGACTGGCACCTGTTCGCCGGCGACGAGACCGCCCTGCCCGCGATCCAGGCCTACGCGGCGATGCTGCCCCCGCATGCGCGCGCCGACCTCTACCTGGAGGTCGCCGACGCCGCCGACCAGCAGCCGATACCGGGACCGGACCGGCTCACCGTGCACTGGTTGCACAGAGCGGGCGCCGAACCGGGCACCAGCGCCGTCCTCGCCGACGCGCTGGCCGCCGCGGAACTGCCCGCCGGGCAGGGCCGGATCTGGATCGCGGGGCACACCCCGACGGTGCGCGGCATCCGGGCGCACCTGCTCGGCGAGCGCGGAGTGGACCGCCGATCGCTCTACGTCAAGGGTTTCTGGGATCGCGCGGGAGCCGTCGCGGGAGCTGTCGCGGACGCCGCGGTGACCCGCACCGGTGACGACCTGCCGCGCGCCGTGAGGGCCGGTGGCCCCGGCCGGTAGCCTCGCGCCGTGGCATTGGCCCTCTACCGCAAGTACCGCCCCGCGACGTTCGCGGAGGTGGTGGGTCAGGAGCACGTCACAGCGCCGCTGCGCACCGCGCTCGAAGCAGGCCGGATCAACCACGCCTACCTGTTCTCCGGGCCGCGCGGCTGCGGCAAGACGTCCAGCGCACGCATCCTGGCCCGCTCGCTGAACTGCGAGAAAGGCCCGACGCCTGATCCGTGCGGGGTCTGTGCGTCCTGCGTGTCGCTGGCCCCGGAGGGGCCCGGCTCGATCGACGTCGTCGAGCTCGACGCGGCCAGCCACGGCGGCGTGGACGACGCCCGCGACCTGCGCGACCGCGCGTTCTACGCGCCCGCCGAGTCGCGCTATCGGGTCTTCATCATCGACGAGGCGCACATGGTCACCACGCAGGGCTTCAACGCTCTGCTGAAGATCGTGGAGGAGCCGCCGGAGCACCTGGTCTTCGTCTTCGCCACCACCGAGCCGGAGAAGGTGCTGGCGACGATCCGGTCCCGCACCCACCACTACCCGTTCCGGCTCCTGCCGCCCAGCGTCATGCGCGGGCTGCTGGAGCAGGTGTGCGCCGAGGAGGGCGTGCAGGTCACGCCCGCGGTGTACCCGCTGGTGATCCGGGCGGGCGGTGGCTCGGCGCGCGACTCGCTGTCGGTGCTGGACCAGTTGCTCGCCGGGGCGGGCTCCGAGGGCATCACCTACGCCCGCGCGCTGGCGTTGCTCGGCGTCACCGATGTCACGCTCATCGACGACATGGTCTCCGGGCTCGCCGCGGGCGACGGCGCCGCGGTGTTCGCGACCATCGACCGGCTGGTCGAGGCGGGGCACGACCCGCGCCGGTTCGCCTCCGACCTGCTCCAGCGGCTCCGCGACCTGGTGCTGCTGCGGGTCGCTCCGGACGCGGCCCGCGAGGGCCTGGTCGACGCACCAGAGGACCAGATCACCTCGATGACCGAGCAGGCCGACCGGCTGGGCGCGGGCAGCCTGACCAGGTTCGCCGAGATCGTGCACAACGGGCTCACCGAGATGCGCGGCGCCACCGCGCCCCGGCTGCTGCTGGAGCTGCTCTGCGCCCGCATGCTGCTTCCGGCCGCGGCCGAGGGGGACGCCGCGCTGCTGCACCGCCTGGAGCGGCTGGAACGGCGGATCACCATCTCCGCGCCGGAGGCCGCAGCGCCGCCCGCCGGGTCAGGATCCCCCGCGCAGGCATCGGCCCCGCCGCCCGCGTCGCCGCCGGAGCGCCAGGGCACCCAGGCGCCCGCGCCGTCGGCTCCGCAGCCGGTGGCTCAGCGCCCAACGGCTTCGCAGCCGCCGCCCGAGCAACCGGCCGCCCAGCAGCCGCCACCAGGGGCACCCGGACAGCTCGACGCGGCCGCGGTGCGCCGGGTCTGGCAGGCCTTGCTGGACGCGGTACGCGCCGAGAGCCGCGCCGCCCAGGTGCTGCTCAGCAATGCCACCGCGAGCGCGGTGGAGGGTGACACCCTCGTGCTCACCCTGCCCACCGCTCCGCTGGCCCGCCGCCTCGGCGACGAGCGCAACACCGAGATGATCAAGAGCGCGCTGCGCAGCGTCCTCGGCGTCGAGTGGCAGGTGCGGTGCGAGCACGCCGGTGGCGATCCCGGTGGTCGCGGCGGACCGCAGCCGCCGCAGCGGGCCGCTCAGGCGCGTGCTCCGGAGCGGCCCGCCCGCCCGCCGGTGCGGCGCCCCTCCGCGTCGCAGCAGCCCGCGCCGCCGTCCGCCGCACAGCAGTCCACATCGGACGGAGTCCCGCTGCCTCCGGAGCCGCCGGAGGATCCCGAACCCCCCGACCCGGGTGCCCGCATCCGCAGCGCGCCCCGATCCGTCGCGCCGCCGCCACCGTCCGAATACGACGCGGACGACGAGGAGGCGATGCTCGCCGAGGCGGCCGCCGACCCCGGGCAGCACATCCCGCGGCGCGATCCGGAGGAGATCGCCCTGGAACTGCTCGCCGACCAACTCGGCGCGCGGCGCATCGAAGGGCGCTGAACTCGAAGGCGCCGAAGTCGAAGGCGCCGAAGTCGAAGGCGCCGACGTCGAAGAGAACTGACGGCGAAGGCGGGTCAGCGCGCGAGGTGGCGGGCGAGGAACGCGATCGCCCGGGGGTAGGCGTCCAGCCGGTTGGCGCGACGGGAGAGGCCGTGCCCTTCGTCCTCGTAGACCAGCAGCTCGCACTCCACTCCGCGGCCGCGCACCGCCTCGACCAGCTGCTGCGCCTCGGTCAGCGGCACCCGTGGATCGTTCGCCCCGTGTATGACGAAAAGGGGCGCGCTGATCTCGTCCACCCTGGACAGTGGCGACGCCTGCGCCAGGAAGTCCCGGTCGTCGGTGAGTGACCCGTACTCCCGCTCGCGGTGCGCGCGCCGGTAGTCCGCGGTGTTCTCCAGGAAGGTGACCAGCGAGGAGATGCCGACGATGTCGACGCCCGCCGCCCAGCGTCCCGGCTGGAACGCGAGCCCGGCCAGCACCATGTATCCGCCGTAGGAGCCGCCCCACAGCGCCGCCCGTGCCGGGTCGCAGCCGATCTGCGGCAGCCACTCGTGCACCGCGGCCAGGTCGGCGACCGAGTCCAGCCGCCTGCGCCGGTCGTCCGCGGAGTACCAGCGCTTCCCGTATCCGGTGGAGCCGCGCACGTTGGGCACCACGACGGTGTGGCCGGCGGCGACCAGGCCCTGCACCACGGGGTGGAACCCCCGCCGGGACTGTGCCTCCGGCCCGCCGTGCACCACCAGCACCGCCGACCCGGCGAGCGCCGTGTCTGCTTTGTCCGCTGTGGACGGACGGTAGACCAGGCAGGGCACCTGTTCCCCGTCCGGCGTGGGCACCCGATACGCGGTGGGGGAGACGGTGCCGCGCAGCGCGGCGGCCGAGTCGGTGAGCGGGCCCGCCCGGCCGGAATCGACGTCGAGCAGCAGCACGTCGCCAGGGGTGTGCGGGTCCGTGTAGGACAGTGCCACGCGCCGCGAGTCCGGCGCCCAGACCGGATCGGGCAGCGGGTAGCTGACGATCCCGTCCCCGGGCAGCGTCACCGCGCGCAGCAGCTCACCGCTCTGCGCGTCGTGCAACACGAGCCTGCTCGCCCCGTCCTCCCCGGTCTCGACCAGAACCATCCGGCCGTCCGGGGACGGCCAGCCGAGCAGGTCGTGGCCGCTGTCCTTGACCAGCACGGTCCGGCCCGGTTCGGCGGGGTCGACGCTGACGTCGATGGCGCACACCGAGGTGTGGTCGGCGCCCGCGTCGCTGCTCACCAGCACGGTCTGCCCGCCGGCCAGCCAGTGCGGCCGCAGGTGGCGCGCGGGCAGCTCGGCGTCGGTCAGCTCGACGATGCGCTCGCTCTCGGTGGCGGGCATCGTGTCCACCAGCAGCAGCTGGTCGGACAGCGCCGGTCGGCCCGGCACGGTGATCGCGACATGGCGTGCCTCCGGCGAGACGGCCACCGCCTGCACCATTCCGCCGCGGTCGTAGACGACCTCCTCGGCGCCGGTGCTCACCGCGCGGATCACGATGTCGAAGTCCACCGAGTTGCGCCGGTTCGTCGCGTAGACCACACGGCCGGGCAGCACGTCGAGCAGCCGGTGCACGTGCCGCGGGTCGTGCACCAGCGGTTCGAGGTCGTCGAGGCCGGCCGGACGCCCCAGCGGCTCGTCCAGCCACAGCAGCGACAGCTGGCCGCGCTCGTTGCCGTCGTGGTCGTGCTGCACCACCACGGCTCGCTCACCGGGCAGGTAGCGCCCCGAGCACGCGCCGGGCAGCGCGGTCAGCTCGGTGGCGGTGCCGTCTGCCGCCAGCTCCACCAGCTGGACCGTTCCGCTCTCGTCGGAGCCGGCCAGCACCCGGCCCTGGCCGTCCACGTCGAAGGCGCGCCAGGTGGGGACCTCCAGCAGCGTCTCGATCACAGCGGGCACGCTACGCGCGTGCGTCAGCCCCTTCAGTGCCACCACGGCCGCAGCGGCACATGTGCGTTGCCTGTCACATCCGGACGCACCGCGAGCACCTGGTGCAGCTGGATCCCGTTGCGCTCGAAGGACAGCCGCGACGCGGCCATGTAGAGCCCCCACACCCGTGCGGTGCCGATGCCGACCTCGGCGACGCACTCGTCCCAGTTCGCGACGAGGTTGGCGCACCAGCCCTTCAAGGTCAGCGCGTAGTGCTCGCGCAGGTTCTCCTCGTGGCGGACCTCCAGCCCGGCGTTCTGCGCCTCGGCGATGATCCGGCCGGAACCGGCCAGTTCGCCGTCGGGGAACACGTAGCGGTCGATGAAGGCGTCCGGCCGTGAGCTGCCCTTGTTGTCCGGCCGGGTGATGCAGTGGTTGAGCAGCAGGCCGCCGGGGCGCAGCTTGTCGAGCAGCTGGGAGAAGTACGAGTGGTACTCGTGCACGCCGACGTGCTCGGTGAGCCCGATGGACGAGATCACGTCGTAGTCCCGGCCCGGCGCGTCCCGGTAGTCGAGGTGGCGTACCTCGGCGAGATGCCCGAGCCCCTCCCGCTCGATGGCCTGCTGTGCCCACCGGACCTGCTGCTCGGAGAGCGTGACGCCCAGCGCGCGGACTCCGCGGCGGGCGGCGTGCATCACCATGCCGCCCCAGCCGCACCCGATGTCGAGCAGCCGCATGCCCGGCTGAAGGGCCAGCTTGTCCCCGATGAGCTGGTGCTTGCGCTCCTGAGCCTGGTCGAGGTGGACGTTCTCGTTGTCGAAGACGGCACAGGTGTAGGTCATCGACGGCCCGAGGACCAGCTCGTAGAAGCGGTTGGACACGTCGTAGTGGTGGTGCACCGCGTCGGCGGAGCGGTGCCGGGAGTGCGCCAGCCCGTCCACGACGCGCCGCCACCGCGGACGGGACTCCTGCGGAGGCGGCGGCACCGGGCGCAGCCGCTCCCAGCCCAGCGAGCGGGTGACCTGCGCCAGCTCCGACATCGACGGACGGCGTAGGTGCAGTTCGTCGGCCATCAGCTTCAGCGCCACGTACGGGTCGCCCGGGTGCACCCCGTCGACCTCCATGTCACCCGCGACGTAGGCGCGCGCCATGCCCAGGTCGCCCGGCGCGGTCGCCAGGTAGTTGGTGGCCCGCGGGTTGGCCAGGTGCATCCCGATGGGCGCGTCCGGTGGCCCCGCGCTGCTGCCGTCGTACGCGGTGAAACGCAACGGTAACTGCCCGCCCGCGAACAGCTCGGCGATCTTGCCGAGCGGCAGCTTCTCCGGTGACGGGGTGGTCGTCTTGCGGTCCCGGAACGTCGTCATCGCTGTCGTACCGCCTTCTCGTAGAGGTCAAGAAGCCGCTGGTCTGGGTCGTACCGCTGTTTGAGTGCGAGGTAGTGCGCAGCGCCGTAGCGGGCGTCGAAGTCGGCCCGCGAGTAGAAGGAGTCCGAGTAGAGCGACTTGTGCCCGCCCAGCGCGTCCACCGCGTGCTCGATGGCCCGGTTGGTGTCGCTGCCGCTGCCGCCGGGAGTGATCGGCACGGTCGACCAGAACCCGACGTTCACGTAGTCGCGGCCCGCTTCCAGGGGGTACAGCGGCCACTCGCGAGTGCCGCGCAGGCGCAGCGGGCACAGCCACACCGGCTCGATCGGCACGTGCTCGGTGAACCAGCGCAGGAAGTCCGCGGTGCGTTCGACCGGAATCTCGACGTCCTGGATCACGGCTTCCCTTCGCGGTCGGCCGCGCCGCACCTCGAGCCGGTTGGACAGGTCGAACCGGCGATCCAGCGCGACGAGCTTCCAGAACACGTCGCTGCGCCGGTAGCGGGACGGCCACAGCCTGCGGATCACCGGATTCTGCACGCCGAAGGCTCCGGAACACCAGAACCAGTCGGTGTCCCAACGCCACAGGTAGTCGCGGGTGGTGAGCACGTCGCTGCGCCGCCGCTGGATCGAGCGGTAGTAGATCTGCTGGCCGGTGTAGTCGCTGCCCGGGCCCGGATGGCGGATCTTCGTGCCCAGCGTCAGGTACGACTCGGCGACCGAGAACATCACGCCGTCGAGGTAGTCGACGTCCTGGCCGTCCCATGTCCTGGTCGCCATGATCTGCCCGACCGCGGCGAACAACTCGTCGAGGTCTTCGAAGCGGACGTGGCGCACGGCGACATGGGTGTTCACCGGCTCGAGCTCGATGCGCAGCCGGGTGGCGTAGCCGAGGGTGCCGTAGGAGTTGGGGAAGCCGGCGAACAGATCGGCCTGTGCGTTGTCCGGCCGGGCCGTGAGGATCTCGCCCGCGCCGGTGAGGATGTCCATCTCGAGCACCGACTCGTGCGGCAGGCCGTTGCGGAACGACGCCGACTCGATGCCGAGCCCGCTCACCGCGCCGCCGAGGGTGATCGTCTTGAGCTGCGGCACCACGAGCGGGGTGAGCCCGTAGGGCAGCGTCGCGTCCACGAGATCGACGTAGGTGCACATCCCCGCCACGTCGGCGGTGCGCGCCTCGGGGTCGACCTGTAGCACTCCGGTCAGGCCGGAGACGTCCAAGCCGGGTCGATTGGTAGCGGTGCGTGGTCGGAAGAGATTGGAGGTGCGCTTGGCAAGCCGTACCGGCGAGCCGACCGGTATCGACCGGTAGCTGGCCCGCAGTCGTTGCACAGCGTCTTGATGATGGCCCTCCGTCTGGGTGAGCTGCACACTGTCACGCTACGACCAAAGAGGCCGTCCCCGCACCGCTCGACACGGTTGACCTGGATACGCTGGGCCGCACGGGTCCCCGTGGCCCGGACCCGACGAGAGGAGCCGCCGTGACCGGTGGAACGCCCGACATGCAGGAAATCCTGCAGCAGGCCCAGAAGATGCAGCAGCAGTTGATGAGCGCGCAGGCTGAGCTGGCCGAGTCCGAGGTCACCGGCCAGGCGGGAAACGGTCTGGTTTCCGTGACGCTCACCGGATCCGGCGAGGTCCGCAACGTGACCATCGACCGCAAGGTGGTCGACCCCGACGATGTCGAGACGCTGCAGGATCTCGTCATCGGCGCGCTGTCCGACGCGAACCGCGCGCTGCAGGACCTCACCCAGGAGAAGATGGGACCGCTGGCCGGCGGGCTCGGTGGCCCCGGTGGCGGTCTCGGCCTGCCCGGCATGTGAGTGCCGCAGCCGAATACCGCGGTGCGCACGCCGCTGAGGCGGCAAAATGACATCTGTGTACGAGGGTGTCGTCCAGGACCTGATCGACGAGCTGGGCAGGTTGCCCGGCGTCGGGCCGAAGAGCGCGCAGCGCATCGCCTTCCACCTGCTGGCCGCCGACCCGGCTGACGTCGGCCGGTTGCAGGAGGCACTGCAACGGGTCAAGGAGGGCGTCGTCTTCTGCATGGTGTGCGGCACCGTCTCGGAGAAGGAGACCTGCCGGATCTGCGCCGACCTGCGCCGCGACCCGAAGCTGGTCTGCGTGGTCGAGGAGCCGAAGGACGTGCTGGCCGTGGAGCGCACCAGGGAGTTCGCCGGGCGCTACCACGTGCTGGGCGGCGCGCTCGACCCGCTGTCCGGCATCGGCCCTGATCAGCTGCGGATACGTGAGCTGCTCACCCGGATCGGCACCGACGAGATCACCGAGGTGATCATCGCCACGGACCCGAACACCGAGGGCGAGGCCACCGCCACCTATCTGGTCCGGATGCTGCGCGACTTCCCCGGCCTCTCGGTGACCAGACTGGCTTCCGGCCTCCCGATGGGCGGTGACCTGGAGTTCGCCGACGAGTTGACGCTGGGCCGGGCGCTGTCCGGGCGTCGTGCCGTCTGACCGGGGGTGGGGCTGGTTACCAGTCCGTGACAGGAGTACTCAATCGGTGTGGCTGATCTGTTCATAGGTGGCAAGTGGGTCTCGGCGCGTGACGGCGGCACCAGGGAGATCCGTTGCCCGGCCGACGGTGAACTGGTCCGCGTGGTCGACGAGGGCACCGCGGCGGATGCCGAGGCGGCGGTCGCCGCGGCCCGCGACGCCTTCGACGACGGCGACTGGCCCGCTACGCCGGCCACCATCCGGTCGTCGGTGCTGCACCGGGTAGCGGACACGATCTACGAGAACCGCGAGGAGTGGGCCCGGGCCGAATCGCTCGACACCGGCAAGCGGATGGTCGAGAGCATGATCGACATGGCCGATGTCGCGTCGGCCTTCCGCTACTTCGCTGATCTGGCGGGCACCGGGGACGCGGGCCGCGCGGTGGACCCGAGCAATCCCGCGGTGGTCAGCACGGTGGTGTACGAGCCGGTCGGCACCTGCGGATTGATCACCCCGTGGAACTATCCGCTGCTGCAGACGTCGTGGAAGGTGGCCCCTGCGCTGGCCGCGGGCTGCACCTTCGTGCTCAAGCCGAGCGAGCTGACCCCGTCCACGGCGATCATGCTGATGACCGCGCTCACCGACGCCGGACTGCCCGGCGGGGTGGCCAACCTGGTACTCGGGCCCGGCCGCCCGGTGGGCGCGGCGCTGACCGGGCACGAGGACGTCGACCTCGTCTCGTTCACCGGTGGGCTGGTCACCGGCCGGACGATCATGGCGAGCGCGGCGGAGACGGTGAAGAACATCGCCCTGGAACTCGGCGGGAAGAACCCCAACGTGGTCTTCGCCGACGCCGACCTGTCGATCGCGATCGACTACGCGCTCACCGCGGCGTTCCTGAACTCCGGGCAGGTGTGCTCGGCGGGCACCCGGCTCATCGTCCAGCGCGAGGTGCACGACCAGGTCGTCGACGCGGTCGTGGAGCGGGCGCAGCGGATCCGGCTGGGCGGGCCGTTCGACGATGCGGCCGAGACCGGGCCGCTGATCAGCGAAGAGCAGCGGCGCAAGATCGAGGAGTACGTGGCGAAGGGGATCGCGGAGGGAGCGGTGCTGCGCTGCGGCGGCGCCCGCCCGGACGATCCCGAGCTGGACAAGGGGTTCTTCTATCTGCCCACGGTGCTGGACAACTGCAACCAGGACATGAGTGTTGTGCACGAGGAGTCATTCGGCCCCATCCTGACCGTTGAAACATTCACCGATGAGGATGATGCCGTGCGCATCGGAAATGACACGCAGTACGGACTCGCCGGGGGAATCTGGACGAACGACGCAGGCAAGGCGCAACGGGTGGCAGCCCGCTTGCGGCACGGGACAATCTGGATCAACGACTATCACCCGTATCTGCCGCAGGCGGAGTGGGGCGGGTTCAAGCAGTCGGGTATCGGCCGCGAGCTGGGCCCGTCCGGGCTGGACGAGTATCGCGAGGCCAAGCACATCTATCAGAACATCGATCCAGCGCCGTCGAACTGGTTCTCCGGGGGGTGATCCCGGGTCCTGGCGCGGAAGGATGACTCAGCCGGCCCGCCTTACCACTGGTACCTGCAGTACGGCGCGGTGCTGTTCATCGGTGTCGTGATGGTCGGCGGTGTCGTTTACTGCCGGTTCGTCCAGCGGCACAAGATCGGCGTGCCGGCCGACCATGCCGCAGAGGAGCACGGTGACCAACTCCAGTGATTCGCCGTCCGCCGAGTTCGACTACGTGGTAATCGGCGGCGGCACCGCGGGCTGTGTCGTGGCCGCCCGGCTTTCCGAGGATCCGGCCGTCTCGGTGTGTGTGCTCGAGGCCGGGCCCTCCGACGTGGGCGACGAGGACGTGCTGCGGCTGGAGCGGTGGATGCACCTGCTGGGGTCGGGTTACGACTGGGACTGTCCGATCGAGCCGCAACCGCGCGGCAACTCCCACCTCCGGCACGCCCGCGCCCGCGTGCTCGGCGGCTGCTCCTCGCACAACTCGGCCATCGCCTTCTGGGCGCCCGCCGAGGATCTGGACGAGTGGGGCACCCTGGGCTGTACCGGGTGGAGCGCGGCCGACTGCTTCCCGCTCTACCAGCGGCTGGAGAACAACGACGCACCCGGCGAGCACCACGGCCGCAACGGCCCGGTGCGGATCCGCTCGGTGCCACCGGTGGACCGGTGCGGGGCGGCGCTGCTGGCGGCGTGTGCGCAGACGGGTATCCCGACCACGGAGTTCAACAGCGGCAAGACCGTCACCCGCGGCGCCAACTGGTTCCAGATCAACGCGTTTGAGGACAACACCCGCTCCTCGGCCTCGGTGTCCTACGTGCACCCGGCACTGGGCAGGCCGAACCTCGACGTGCGCAACGACGTGCGGGTCAAGCGGCTGACCTTCGACGGCCTGCGCTGCACCGGTACCGAGTACCTGACGGCCGACCTGCTGCACTCCGCACGGGTCACCGCGCGCCGCGAGGTGGTACTGAGCTGCGGCTCGTTCGACACGCCCAAGGTGCTCATGCTCTCCGGAATCGGCCCCGCACAGCACCTGCGCGATGTCGGCGTCGAGGTGCTGCTCGATGCCCCGGGTGTGGGGGAGAACCTGCAGGACCACCCCGAAGGCATCGTGCAGTGGGACGCGCTGCGCCCGATGCCGCAGCAGTCCACCCAGTTCTGGGAGATCGGCATCTTCGCGACCACCGTCGAGGGGCTCGACCGGCCCGACCTGATGTTCCACTACGGCTCGGTGCCCTTCGACATGAACACGGCGCGGTGGGGCTACCCGACCACGGAGAACGGCTTCTGCCTCACGCCGAACGTCACGCGGGCCCGCTCCACGGGCACGGTGCGGCTGCGCACCCGGGACTTCCGGGACAAGCCGCGGGTCGACCCGCGCTACTTCACCGACGAGCACGACATGCCGGTGCTGGTGCACGGCGTCAAGCTGGCCAGGCAGATCGCGGCGCAGCCGGCGCTGGCACCGTGGGTGGGCCGCGAGCTCGCGCCGGGCCCGCAGGTGCGGTCCGACGACGAGATCGCCGATTTCGTCAGCCGTACCCACAACACCGTCTACCACCCCTCGTGCACGGTCCCGATGGGTCCGGACAGTGACCCGATGGCGCCGCTGGACCCCCGGCTGCGGGTCAAGGGGATCGCCGGGCTGCGGGTCGCGGACGGTTCCGCCATGCCGTTCCTCGTCGCGGTCAATCCGTGCATCACCACGATGATGATCGGCGAGAAGTGCGCCGACATGATCCGGGAGGACGCCGGATAGCGGTCCGGCTGGACCGCCGCTCGTGACGGCGAGCGGAACCGCCCTGATCTGCGCAGATGGCAGGAGTTCGAGCGCCGGTGGTTCGCCCTCGACCGCACCGCGGAGCGTGCCGGAGTAACTACCGGGGAGTAACAAAGTCGCAACGAACGCCACGCAACCGCGTTAGTCGCTTACCCTCCGACCACCCGCAGAGATCCCGGACAAGTTGAGGTGGCGAATGATCCGCTTCCGCACGACCCGACGTGAACGGACCGAGGTGCCGAGAACCAGATCGCGCGCCCGGACTGTCGTGGCGCTCGCCGCCGCGGCGACCGTGGCCGTCGCCCTCCCTGCCTGCGCGCAGTCCCAACGCGGCAACGAGGGGGGTGCTGCCCAGTCCGGGGGCACCTTGACCTTCGGAGCCGCCGGCGCGCCCGACCTGTTCGACCCGTTCTACGCCAACGACGGCGAGACCTTCCGCGTCTCCCGGCAGATCTTCGAGGGCCTGGTGGGCTTCAAGCCCGGCGGCTCGACCATCACGCCCGAGCTGGCCACCGACTGGTCCTCCACCCCGGACGGCAAGACGTGGACCTTCAACCTGCGCACCGGGGTGAAGTTCCAGGACGGCACCGACTTCAACGGTGACGCGGTCTGCGCGAACTTCGACCGCTGGTACAACCAGACCGGCGCGGCGCAGAACCCCGCGCTCTCCTTCTACTGGCACGACAACTTCGGCGGCTTCGCCGACCACAAGGAGCCCTCGCTGTTCGACTCCTGCCAGGCGCAGAGCCCCACCAAGGCCGTGGTCAAGCTGACCCGCGCCACCGGCAAGTTCCCCTCGGTGCTCGCGGAGGCCTCCTTCGCCATGCAGAGCCCGACCGCGATGAAGAAGTACGACGCGAACAACATCGTCGCGGCCGGTGACTCGTTCACCTACCCGGCCTACGCGCAGTCCCACCCCACCGGCACGGGACCGTTCGTCTTCGACGGCTACGACAAGGGCAACGGCACCATCACGCTCAAGCGCAACGAGAACTACTGGGGCCCGAAGGCGAAGCTGGACAAGCTGATCTTCCGGATCATCCCGGACGAGAAGGCGCGGCTGCAGGCCCTGCAGGCCGGCGACATCGACGGCTACGACCTGCCGAACCCGGCCGACTGGCAGACTCTGCAGCAGAACTTCAACCTGGAGATCCGCGAGCCCTTCAACATCCTCTACCTGGGCTTCACGCAGAAGAACAACCCGGCGCTGCAGGATCTGCGGGTGCGCCAGGCGCTGGCCTACGCCATCGACCGCAAGACCCTGGTGTCCTCGACGATGCCCGAACACGCCGAGGTCGCCCGCGAGTTCTACCCGCCGTCGGTGGAGGGCTACTCGCCGGACGTCCAGGACTACCCCTACGACCCGCAGAAGGCCCGTGACCTGCTCAAGCAGGCCAACGCGTCGAACCTGACGGTGAACTTCTACTGGCCAACCGAGGTGACCCGGCCCTACATGCCGGACCCGCGCAGCATCTTCGGTGCCATCCAGGCGAACCTCCAGGCGGTCGGGGTCAAGGTGAACCCGATCAGCAAGCCGTGGAACGGCGGCTACCTCGACGACGTCGACAACGCCAAGGCCGACCTGTTCCTGCTGGGCTGGACCGGGGACTACAACTCGCCGGACAACTTCATCGGCACCTTCTTCGGCAGCCTGAACAACCGGTTCTGGCTGCAGGCCGCGCCTTGGGGCCAGCAGCTCGGTGACGCGCTGCGCGCGGCCGACGGCCAGCCCGACCAGGCCACCCGCGTCGCGATGTACCAGGACATCAACCGCAAGCTGATGTCGCAGTACCTGCCGGGGGTGCCGATCGCGCACGCCCCAGCGGCGATCGTGGTGACCAAGAAGGTCAAGGGCCTGGTGCCCAGCCCGATCACCGCCGAAGAGTTCGCCCCCGTCAGCATCAGCAACAGCTGAGCTGGTGCTCAGCTACACGGTTCGACGGCTCGGCCAGCTGCTGCTGGTGGCGGTGGCGCTGTCGATTCTGCTGTTCGCCTGGTTGCGCTCGCTCCCAGGAGGGCCGGTCTCGGCCCTCCTGGGGGACCGCGCCACCGCGCAGAGCCGGGCGCAGCTCACCGCTGCGCTCGGCCTGGATCAGCCGATCCCGGTGCAGTACGTGCACTTCCTCGGCCGCGCCGCCACCGGTGACTTCGGCGTGTCCACCGGGGTGCAGCCGGGCGACGGCGCGCTGACGATCTTCCTGCAGCGGTTCCCGGCCACCATCGAGCTCTCGGTGTTGGCGATCATCATCGCGATCGGGGCAGGCATCCCGCTCGGCTACCTCGCGGCACGGCGGCGTGGCGGCTGGATGGACAACGCCAGCGTGGTCGGCTCCCTGGTGGGTGTCGCGGTGCCGGTGTTCTTCCTGGCGTTCCTGCTGAAGTTCGTCTTCGCGGTGAAGCTCGGCTGGCTGCCGACCTCGGGACGGCAGTCGGCGGATCTCGACGCCACCAGGGTCACCGGCTTCTTCGTGCTCGACGGGCTGCTCACCCGCGAATGGGACGCGTCGTGGGATGCGCTGAAGCATCTGCTGCTGCCCGCGCTGGCGCTCGGCTCGATCCCGTTCGCGGTGATCTTCCGGATCACCAGGGGAGCGGTGCTCGAAGTGCTCGACGAGGACTACGTGCGCACCGCACACTCGAAGGGGCTGACCGGCGGGACCATCCGGCGCAGGCACGTGCTGCGCAACGCGATGCTGCCGGTGGTCACCACCATCGGGCTCCAGACCGGGGCGTTGCTGTCCGGCGCGGTGCTCACCGAGCGGGTGTTCGCCTACCCGGGCATCGGGCAGGCCCTCGCGCTCAGCTTCGAACGCAGGGACTACGCGGTGCTGCAGATCGTGATCATCGCGGCCGCCCTGTGCTACGTCCTGGTCAACCTGGTCGTCGACCTGTCCTATGCGGTGATCGATCCGAGGGTGCGCACATGACCAGCACACGCGCACGGCGCATCGACGACCTGGCCGCGTCCGGCGCGGCGGCACCGGACGTCGGCGTGAGCCTGGTGGCCTCGGCCTGGCGCCGACTTCGCCGCGACCCGGTGTTCATCGTCGGCGTGCTGATCATCGTGGCCTTCCTGGTGATCGCCGTGCTCGCGCCGCTGCTGGCGCCGCACGACCCCGCCGCGCGACTGCTCGCGGACCAGGTGATCCGGGCGCGCAACGAGATCCCGCCCCCGCAGCCCGGCTACCCCCTGGGCGGCGACATGAACGGCCGGGACCTGTTCTCCAGGATGCTGCTCGGCTCCCGCGAGACGCTGCTGGTGGCCGTGCTGGCCACGGTGATCGGGCTGGGCGGCGGCCTGGTGCTGGGCACCGTGGCCGGTGCGCTCGGTGGCTGGGCGGACTCGCTGGTGATGCGGATCGTCGACGTGCTGCTCTCGATCCCGTCGCTGCTGCTCGCGGTGTCCATCGGGGCACTGTTCGCCCAGCAGAGCCAGTTCACCGTGATCCTCGCGGTGGCGATCGTGCAGATCCCGATCTTCGCCCGGCTGCTGCGCGGCTCGATGCTCGCGCAGCGGGCCAGTGACCACGTGCTGGCCGCCACGGCGCTGGGCGTCAAGCGGCGGGCCATCGTGTTCCGGCACATGCTGCCCAACTCGCTCGGCCCGGTGATCGTGCAGTCCACGCTGGGGCTCGCGATCGCGATCATCGATGCCGCCGCGTTGTCCTTCCTGGGGCTGGGCGCGCCCGACGACTCGATCCCGGAGTGGGGGCAGATGCTGGGCAACGCCCAGGACGTCATCGACACGCATCCGAACCTGGCGTTCTGGCCCGCCGGGGCGATCATCGTCGTCGCGCTCGGGTTCACCCTGGTCGGCGAATCGCTGCGGGACGCCCTCGATCCGAAGAACCGCAGGTGAGCAGTGGTGAGTGAACGCAGTGTGGTGGGTCAACGAGGCACCGCAGCGCCGCTGCTGGAGGTCGAGGACCTCTCGGTGGTCTTCCAACGCCGGGGTGAGCGGCCCACGGCGGCCGTGGACGGGGTGAGCTTCTCGGTGCAGCCGGGCCGGACCATCGGGCTGGTCGGCGAATCGGGCTGCGGTAAGTCCGTCACCGCGCTGGCGATCACGGGCCTGCTGCCGCGGCGCGGGGTCCGGGTGTCCGGGTCGGTGCGCTTCGAGGGCACCGAACTGCTCGGCCTGCCCGAGTCCGCGATGCGCGACCGGCGCGGCCGGGACCTCGGCATGGTGTTCCAGGACCCGCTGTCCTCGCTGAACCCGGTGGTGCCGATCGGCGTGCAGGTCGGCGAGGTGCTGGAGCGCCATCGCGGGCTGTCCCGCGCGAAGGCCCGCGCGGAGGCCACCGAGCTGCTCGCCAGGGTCGGCATCCCGGACCCGGGCAGGCGGCTCGACGAGTACCCGCACCAGCTCTCCGGAGGGATGCGCCAGCGCGCGCTCATCGCGATGGCGCTGGCCTGCCGTCCCCGGCTGCTCATCGCCGACGAGCCGACCACCGCACTCGACGTCACCATCCAGGCGCAGATCCTGGCGCTGCTCCGCGAGCTCGTCCAGGAAACCGGCACCGCGCTGGTCATGATCACCCACGACCTCGGCGTGGTGGCCGGGCTGTGCGACGAGGTCACCGTCCTCTATGCGGGGAGGGTGGTGGAGAGCGGGGCCCGGCATCCGCTGTTCGACCAGCCCCGCCATCCGTACACCGCGGGCCTGCTGGCCTCGATCCCCCGGCTGGACGCGCCTCGCGGGCAACGCTTGCTGCCGATCCGCGGGTCGGTGTCCGACAACATCCCGTGGACGTCGGGGTGTGCCTTCGCCCCGCGGTGCCCGCGTGCGGTGGACATCTGCACCGAGCAGACGCCCAGGGAGCTACCCGGCCCCGAGGAGCGGCTGCTGCGCTGCCACAACCCGGTGACCGCGGCTCAGGAGGTGCTCCGGTGAACGCCGAACAGCCCGCGCATGCCGACGTGGCGGTGCGTACCGGCCCGCTGGTGGACGTCGAGGGACTGCAGGTGCACTTCCCGATCAAACGGGGCTTGCTGGGCGGCCGCACGGTCGGGCACGTCTACGCGGTGGACGGCGTGGACCTGACCATCCACCGCGGCGAGACCTACGGGCTGGTCGGCGAGTCCGGGTGCGGCAAGTCCACGCTGGGCCGCGCGATGCTGCGGCTGGTGGAACCCACCGGCGGCCGGGTGGTCTTCGACGGCACCGAGCTGTCCACCATGAAGGGCGAGCCGCTGCGCCGGATGCGGCGCCGGATGCAGATGGTGTTCCAGGATCCGCTCGCCTCGCTGGACCCGCGCCAGTCGGTGGAGTCACTGCTCGTCGAGGGGCTGCGGGCACACGGTCTCGACGCCGGCCGCGAGGCCACCGCCGAGCGGCTGCGTGGTCTGCTCGACGCGGTCGGCCTGCCCACCTCGGCGCTGCGCCGCTACCCGCACGAGTTCTCCGGCGGCCAGCGCCAGCGCATCGGCATCGCCCGCGCGCTGTCCGTCGAGCCGGATCTGATCGTGGCCGACGAGCCGGTCTCGGCGCTGGACGTCTCGGTGCAGGCCCAGGTGATCAACCTGCTGGAGGACGTGCAGCAGGAGTTCGGGCTGACCTACCTGGTGATCGCGCACGACCTGGCGGTGGTCCGGCACATCGCGGACCGGGTCGGCGTGATGTACCTGGGCGGGATCGTCGAGGAGTCCGATTCCGACGCGCTCTACGCGCAGCCGCTGCATCCGTACACCAAGGCGCTGCTCTCCGCGGTGCCGGTGCCGAACCCGGCGCTGGAGGACGCCAGGGAGCAGATCCTGCTCCCCGGCGACCTGCCCTCGCCCGCGAAGCCACCGCCCGGCTGCCGGTTCCACACCCGCTGCCCGTGGCGACAGCAGACCCGGTGCGCCGAGGAGCGGCCCGCGCTGCGTGAGATCCGCCCCGGGCACCGGGTCGCCTGCCACTGGGCCGAGGACATCGAGGACGGCCGGATCGCCCGCCAGGAGGTGACGCCGGACTCGGTCGGACTCGACCCCGCGCCGGTCAGCGCATAGCGCGGTTGACCGCGGAGACCACCGCGTTCAGCGACGCGGTGACGATGGAGCCGGAGACCCCGACACCCCACAGCACCTGGTCGCTGATGGCGCATTCCACGTACGCCGCGGCCGCGGCGTTGTCGCCTGCCGACATGGCGTGCTCGGAGTAGTCGAGCACCCGCACGTCGAAACCGAGCGTCGCCAGCGCGTCCACGAAGGCCGCGATGGGACCGTTGCCCGATCCGCTGATGTCGTGCTCCTCGCCCTCGACGAGCACGCCGGCCTCGATCTCGTCGTGGCCCTCGCCGTCGTCGGCCAGCCGGTGGCGCAGCACCCGCAGCGGGGTGCGCCGGTCCAGGTACTGCTCGGAGAAGATGTCCCTGATCTTCTGCGGTGACACCTCGCCGCCACCGGCGTCGGTGTGTTCCTGCACCATCCGGGAGAACTCGATCTGCAGTCGCCGGGGCAGGTCCAGCTGGTGCTCGGTCTTCATGATGTAGGCGACGCCGCCCTTGCCGGACTGCGAGTTCACCCTGATCACGGCCTCGTAGGTGCGGCCGACGTCCTTCGGGTCGATCGGCAGGTAGGGCACCTCCCAGCGGCGTTCGTGCAGCGCGACGCCGGCCCGCGCGGCATCGTCGGCCATCGCCTGCAGCCCCTTGTTGATCGCGTCCTGATGGCTGCCGGAGAACGCGGTGTAGACCAGGTCGCCGCCGTAGGGGTGCCGCTCGGACACCGGCAGCTGGTTGCAGTACTCGACCGTGCGCCGGATCTCGTCGATGTCGGAGAAGTCGATCTGCGGGTCGATGCCCTGGCTCATCAGGTTCAGGCCCAGCGTCACCAGGCAGACGTTGCCGGTGCGCTCCCCGTTGCCGAACAGGCACCCCTCGATCCGGTCGGCGCCTGCCTGGTAGCCCAGTTCCGCGGCGGCCACCCCGGTGCCCCGGTCGTTGTGCGGGTGCAGGGACAGGATCACCCCGTCCCGGCGTTCGAGGTTGCGGTGCATCCACTCGATCGAGTCGGCGTAGACGTTCGGGGTGGCCATCTCGACCGTGGCGGGCAGGTTGAGGATCACCGGCGAGTCGGGGGTGGGCTGCCAGATCTCGGTGACCGCGTTGCACACCTCGGCCGCGTAGTCGAGCTCGGTGCCGGTGTAGGACTCCGGGGAGTACTGGAAGCGGAAGTCGGTGTCGGAGTACTTGCCCGCGTACTCGACGACCATCTCGGCGGCCGAGGTGGCGATCTTCTTGATCCCCTCGCGCTCCTCACGGAACACCACCCTGCGCTGCAGGATCGACGTGGAGTTGTAGATGTGCACGATCGCCTTCGGCGCGCCCTCCAGTGCCTCGAAGGTGCGCTCGATCAGCTCCGGCCTGCACTGGCTCAGCACCTGGATGCGCACGTCGTCGGGGATCGCGCCCTGGGTGATGATCTCCCGCACGAAGTCGAAGTCGGCCTGGCTGGCCGACGGGAAGCCGACCTCGATCTCCTTGTAGCCCATTCGCACCAGCAACTCGAACATGCGGTGCTTGCGGGCCGGGTCCATCGGGTCGATCAGCGCCTGGTTGCCGTCCCTGAGGTCCACGGCGCACCACAGCTGCGCGCGGGTGATCGTGACGTCGGGCCAGGTGCGGTCCGGCACCGATACCGGCTCGACCTCCGCCGCGAAGGGCCGGTAGCGGTGCACGGGCATGGCGCTGCCGCGCTGGACGTTCCAGGCGGGCTGGTCGGCCGGCACGGAGCCGGCAGGTGGGTGGACGCGGCTGGCGCCACCTCCGGCGGGAACAGCGGGGCCGGTGCTGGTGGTCGGGAAAGTCATCTTCTGCTTCTGCGCCTTCTCTAGCCGGGGATTCCGACCGGCGGTGCGCGCAAGCGACTCCGCGACGGGGGGCCGGTCGTTGATCAGACCCCGTCGCGGCAGCGAAGCAGGAGGGCGCGTGCCACGGCATGACGGTAACCCGAGCGTCCAGGGGGCGCGAAACCACCTTCCCGGATGATGGGACGTCGCCCACAGCCATGCACTCCGTCACGAGGGGGGCTACACGGCAGCCGCAGCGTGGCAGACTCCGCACATGACCCAGGACTCGCGGCATCGAGCCCGCCGCGCGGCAGCCCGGCAGTGGCGGGCGCAGACGGTCGCCATCCTCGCGACCGTCATCCGGGTCCTCGGTGCGTTCTTCGCTCTGGTCCTCGTAGCCTATGTCGTGCTGACGATTGGGGACGCGAACCCGACCAATGGCATCACGCGGTTCGTGAATTCCTGGGCGAACTTTCTCGCGCTCGGATTCCAGGATTTGTTCACGCCCGCCGACGCGAAGTTGCGGGTGTTGGTGAATTTCGGTCTGGCGGCATTGTTCTGGTTGGTTGTGAGTTCTGTTCTTGCTCGCGTTGTTCGACTTCTCGGCTGACCGCCGACGCCGTCGCGACGGGAGTGGACACATCGGACATCTCGGCCGGATCGACGCGTATCGCGCCGCACCGCGCGTGCCGTGCCCGGTGCGGCCGCCTGCCGTGCACGGCGCCCCGGCGGCCGCCCGAGAAGCCTAAGTGTGGCCTGAGAAGGCTTTTCCGAGGTGGACTAGGCATTTCCACTCGTTCGGGTGATACGATGACTGTAAGTAGCATTTTGTATCGATAGAGGCGCATAGAGGCGGCCGCTGAGCCGTCTTGTCGCGAAGTCGATCACTTAAAGTCATTGACTTCCTGTGCCCTGTCAGCACTTCCACAGCTTCTTCTCAGGCTGGCCGGGCCGATCGGACCGGTACTCATGGGTCAACAGGTGCAGACATCACGGCAGGTCAGCAGTGGTACGAGGGAAGATCAAACCGTGATGCGCGTCACGCCGGGATGATCTTGTCAAGGGCCGCGACGGCTAGGCTCCAACGCCTCGAACGGTGCTCCGGTTGAACGTCCAACTACGGAGCGTCCAACCGTGCTCACCCCTTGCTTTCTTGGGGATGATCCTCCAAGCTCCGGCCTACCTAACGGGAGCAGCTGCCCGGGGATGCGTGCTGAGAAAGGAGGCCGTCCCGACAGAGCTGGCCGTTACGGCGAATATTGCGTACTCCCGCCGTGACTTCCTGTCTGTCAACGCCTCCCCCTTATGCACGAAGAATCCTGCGCTAAGGAAGCGGTGGTGGAGTTGGCTACAACAGGTGGTTCCGCCGGTGGGGCGGGCCGATCTGGAACTGGGCTTTTCAACCTGATCAGTGTCGTTGTTCTCGCCGTCGTGGTTTTGGCGGTGGGAATTGCGGCCGCGTTGCTCGCGCGAACCATGGCGGCAGCGATCAGCATCAACAAGAAGGCGGCGGTGATCGCTCAGACCGCCACCGGCATCAACACGGCGACCGACTCGGTCCTCCTGCTCAACAGGACGA
>DASXOL010000110.1:0-6549 GCA_036494295.1 Pseudonocardiaceae bacterium | reverse complement strand
AGCCGGGCCCACCCCGACAGAGCTCCGTGCGCGGACACCAGGCACCCACGCGCAGCACGCCGCGGGAGGCTTGTCGTCACAGGGTCTGCGTACCGGGTCCGCAGTGGATCCGGGCGCCGAGACACCGTTGAGTACGACACGAGTTGCACGCTTGGTAACCCGGTCGCCCGTGCCGACGGCGGCGTCACCTCAGCCCGCGAGGGACTGGTGGCGCCGCCGTCTCATATGGTCGCCCACCACGTGATTCCGCTCCGCACAAGGCGAAGCCGACCGGCGAGGACACCGCCCCGGTCAGCACGGCAGCGTGCGTCCAGACCGCGCTCCGGGTCGTCCCACGGGATCGCGAGTCCTCGCGATCGGCCCGTCGGAAGCGGGCCGGCACGGCGCCCGTCGCCGCCGGGCAGCCGGCACGCACGGCGGCGAGCGGCGCCCTCGGACCGCTTCCGCGCCATGGCGCCGCACCGGCCGGACCGCCCCACAGATCATCCGGGCGGTGCTCGCCGAGCCGTCCGCAAGCCTTGCGCCGAGGCCGCACCGACGGCGCGAAGCGGGCCGGAACCAGCCAACCCCACTGTCACCCGATGTCGCAGCGCGACCGCACCAAGCGGATACCCGGAGTGATCACTTAGCCGGCTGCGACGGCCTCGGCGATCGACCTGGCCTCCTTGGCGCCGGCGCTCAGCGCGGTGCAGCAGTGCACGATCCAGGCACCGACCTCGTCCGGTCGGCCGGTGGCGAATCCGGTTGCCGCCGCCCGGTATTCCCGCTCGCGCCGCAGATGGGACACCTCCGGCACGACCAGCCCCTTGGGATCCAGCCCGCTGGAGACCGCGGTCAGCCGGGCGGCCGCCCTGGCGACCACGCCGCTCGCCCGTTCGAACGGGGCGAGCGCCAGCAGCTCGCCGTGCACCACGGCGACCAGCACCGGCGCAGCGACTCTGGTGCCGCCGGCGGCCAGGCGGGCCAGTGCGTCGAGCCTGCCGGTGAGCTCCGCCGAGGACCGCGGCTTGCCCAGTTCCGGCTCGGGCGACAGGTCCGCCGCGGCCAGCACGTGCAACCGGGCCAGCACCTGGAGCGGCGCTCGCTGCCAGGTGCCGAGCAGCCCGCCGAGCGACTCCGCCACCCGCAGCGCGCCCGCGAGGACCGGGTCGTCCACCGACCCGTCGGCGGGCAGGGCGGGCCGTCCGCCGTCGAGCGCCGCCGACGCTCTCGCGGCGCGCACCGACGCCTCGGCCGCCGTGGTGGGCCAGCCGCGGCGGTTGGTGGGAAGGCGGTGCACCTCGGCGACGTCGTCGCGGGCCTGGTCCACGGCCTGCCGCACGCCGGGCAACTCGATCAGGGGAGCCAAGGGGTCTGCGGACACCTCGGCGAGACTAGTCACCTGACCCGTGGTGACCTCGCCGGACGGACAGGCCGATCCGGGCGCCTACCTGGTGCGGTGGCCTGGGGTTGGGGGGCCTACTACGGTCACGCTTAGACAAGTGACCGGCTCTACATTCACCAGCACCAGTGACCGGCAACCGCGTTCTGCGCTACAAGGAGGTCCCGCAACAATGGGCGACTCGGGCAACGGACTCGACAACCTACTCACCGAGAGCCGCGCGTTCCCCCCGAGCGACGAGTTCGCCGCTCAGGCCAATGCGACAGCCGAGCTCTACGACGAGGCCGAGGAAGGTCTCGACGCGTTCTGGTCGAAGCAGGCGCAGCGGCTGCACTGGGACACCGACTTCGAACAGGTCGTCGACTGGGACAACGCGCCGTTCGCGAAGTGGTTCGTCGGCGGCAAGCTCAACGTGGCCTACAACTGCGTGGACCGACATGTCGAGGAAGGCCACGGCGACCAGGTCGCGTTCCACTGGGAGGGCGAGCCGGGCGACGGCCGCACCATCACCTACGCGGAGCTGCAGCGGGAGGTGGCCAAGACCGCCAACGCGCTGATCTCGCTGGGCCTGGAGGCCGGGGACCGGGTCGCCATCCAGCTGCCGATGATCCCGGAAGCGGTTTTCTCCATGCTCGCCTGCGCCCGCATCGGCGCTCCGCACAGCGTGGTCTTCGGCGGCTTCTCGGCCGAGTCGCTGCGGAACCGGGTCAACGACGCCGCGGCCAAGGTCGTGATCACCTCCGACGGCCAGTACCGGCGGGGCAAGCCCGCTCCGATGAAGGCCAACACCGACGAGGCGCTCAAGGAGACGCCCTCGGTGACGAACGTCATCGTGGTCCAACGCACCGAGATCGACGTCGACTGGACCGAGGGACGCGATCTGTGGTGGCACGACCTGGTGGACAGCCAGTCCGATGAGCACACCCCGGAGGCGTTCGACTCCGAGCACCCGCTGTTCATCCTGTACACCTCGGGCACCACCGGTAAGCCCAAGGGCATCCTGCACACCTCCGGCGGTTACCTGACCCAGACCGCGTACACCCACCACGTGGTGTTCGACCACAAGCCCGGGCAGGACGTCTACTGGTGCACCGCCGACATCGGCTGGGTCACCGGGCACAGCTACATCGTCTACGGGCCGCTGGCCAACCGGGCCACGTCGATCATGTACGAGGGCACGCCGAACACCCCGCACGAGGGCAGGCACTGGGAGATCGTGCAGAAGTACGGCTGCACCATCTACTACACCGCGCCCACGCTGATCCGGACGTTCATGAAGTGGGGCAAGGAGATCCCCGAGAAGTACGACCTGTCGTCGCTGCGGGTGCTCGGCACGGTCGGCGAGCCGATCAACCCCGAGGCCTGGATGTGGTACCGGGAGAACATCGGCGCCGAGCGCTGCCCGATCGTGGACACCTGGTGGCAGACCGAGACCGGCGCGATCATGATCGCCCCGCTGCCCGGCGTGACCGCCACCAAGCCCGGCTCGGCGATGCGCGCGCTGCCCGGTATCGGTGCCACCGTGGTCGACGACTCCGGTACGCCGGTGGGCAACGGCCAAGGCGGCTTCCTGGTGCTCGACAGGCCGTGGCCGGGCATGCTGCGCACCATCTGGGGCGACGACGAGCGCTTCAAGGAGACGTACTGGTCACGGTTCTCCGACCAGGGCTACTACTTCGCCGGCGACGGCGCCAAGTACGACGACGACGGCGCGATCTGGCTGCTCGGCCGGGTGGACGACGTCATGAACGTCTCCGGGCACCGGATCTCCACCACCGAGGTGGAGTCGGCGCTGGTGTCGCACCCGACCGTGGCCGAGGCCGCGGTGGTCGGTGCCTACGACGAGACCACCGGCCAGGGCATCGTCGCGTTCGTGATCCTGCGCGGCAACGTGGCCGAGGACGAGGCCAAGGGCGAGGAGGCCATCAAGAAGCTGCGCGACCACGTCGCCCAGCAGATCGGCGCGATCGCCAAGCCCCGCCAGATCATGGTCGTGGCGGACCTGCCCAAGACCCGGTCCGGCAAGATCATGCGGCGGCTGCTGAAGGATGTCGCGGAGAACCGGGAGGTCGGCGACGTCACCACGCTGGCCGACTCGTCGGTGATGGACATGATCTCCAGCGGCATGAAGTCCGACTCCGAGGACTAGACACCGACTGGCAACCTGACCGCTCTCCGCGTTCTGGATGCAGACTGTGCTGACTCGGGCACGAACAGCAGCGGTCCGCATCCAGAATGCGGTGTGGCCCACGGGGCGAGGTCGGGGATGCTGTAGGGGTGAGTGAGGAGCTGGCGGTCCGGGGCGCTGTCTCGATTCCCGAGACAGAGCTGCGGTGGCGCTTCTCCCGGTCCAGCGGACCTGGCGGGCAGGGCGTGAACACCGCCGACTCCCGGGTCGAGCTGGTGTTCGACGTGGCCGCCAGCTCGGCCTTCGACGAGCACCAGCGCGCCAGGGTGCTGCGCCGGCTCTCCCACCGGCTCGTGGACGGCGTGCTCACCGTGGTGGCCTCCGAACACCGCTCCCAGCTGCGCAATCGGGAGGCGGCACGGACCCGCCTCGCCGCGACACTGCGCGATGCGCTGGCCCCCGACCCGCCGCCGCGGCGCCCGACCCGCCCGTCCCGTGCCGCACGGGAGCGGCGGCTGCGCGAAAAGCAGCACCGCGCCGCCACCAAGCGGCTGCGCAGGACCACCGACGACTGAGCCGCTCAGACCGGGGTGTTCTCGGAGCCGAGCAGCACGGCGAGCTCCGCCCTCCCGGAGATGCCGGCCTTGCTGTAGATGTGGTTGAGGTGGTTGCCCACCGTGCGCACCGACAGGTCGAGGCATTCGGCCATTTCCCGTTTGGACAGTCCGCGGGCGGCCAGTTCGGCGATCTCCCGTTCCCGTCCGGTCAGCGAACCGAGCGCGGGCGGGCCGCCGGTGCGGCGAAGGCTCGGGGTCCGAGCGCCCTCGCAGGCTGACGCCCACTGCTGGGACCGGCTCAGCGCGGCGAACCGCGCCGCGCTGCGCCCGTCCTGCTGATACCGCTGCGCCGCCTCCGCCGCCGCCTCCGCCGCCAGCAACGGCGCCCCGCACTCGCCGAACCGGGTCGCGCAGTTGTCCAGCGCGTCGCCGTCCCCTGCCGCGAGCGCCCGGCCGTGCGCGACGAAGACGGGCGCGAGCACGCTGTCCACCCGGCCCGCCACCTGCGCCATCCGCTCGACGACCCTGGTGTCGCCGAGCCGCAGGCCGTCGTGCAGCGCGTCGAGCTCCGCGGCGCCCATGCCCGTCGCCGCGGCGATGTCGGCCGCCTCCCTGGCCAGCCCGCGGGCCCGGGAGTGCTCCCCGTGCGCCGCGCTCGTCCACGCCTGGGACAGCAGCATCTCCCAGTCGAAGATCCGCACCGCGGGCAGCAGGCGCCGCTGCTGCTCGACGAGCGCGCGCCGCGCGTCCTCCTTGTCCCCGAGCAGTGCGGCCGCGCGGGCGAGTGCGCCGAGCGCCCACGGCAGCAGCCCGCCCGGGTCGTGCCTGCTGAACAACGCACAGGCCTCGCGCAGCCGCAGCCGCGCGGTCCGCGCCCGGCCCGCGGCCAGCGCGGCGCGGCCGAGCAACAGCGCCCAGAGGCCGCGCAGGTCGTGGGTCCTCTCGGCGATCACATGCTGGTAGGCAGCGGTGGCCAGATCCTCCATCTGCGGATAGCGACCGCTCAGCCAGCAGGTCACCGCGTGCACGGCCAGCAACTCACCGAGCAGCCGGGGGCGTTCGTCGATCAACCGGATCGCGGCCAGCATGCCCTGGTCGACCAGCCGCAGCGCCGAATCGCACCGGCCGAGCACGGCCAGCGCGGGCGCCGCCGCGATCCGCGCCTGCACCGCGATCTCGTCACCCGCCGACTGCCTGGCCAGCACGGGCTCGGTGGCGGCCGCCGCCTCGGCCGGCCTGCCGTGGAAGAACGTCAGGAGCGCGCGGTGCGTCACGAGCAGGTCGTGCTCCGGTCCGGGCGCCATCGCCTCCTCGGCGCGGCGGGTGATCTCCTCGGCGCGGCGGGCGTTGCCGAGCCCCCAGAAGAAGACGCTCGACGCGACCGTCGCCCACTCGGCGACCACGGCGGGCGCCGCACCGAGCGGCAGGCCGTCCTCGATCACCGCGCGGGCCTCGTCGTAGCGGCCCTGCCCCTGCAACGCGTCGGCCAGCATGACCCACGCCTCGGTGCCCGCCCCTTCGTCGATCGCGGCCCTGGCCAGCCGTTCGGCCTGGCGGTGGTCGAACATCGCCCGTGCCTGACGCGCGCCGGCCATCAGCAGCGCGGGCTCAGCGGGCCGCCCGCTGCCCAGCCGCCACACCGAGGCCCGCAGCACGTCTTCCCTCCTGCGCAGCCCGGCCGCGGTCAGCGCGTCGGCCAGCTGGCGGTAGATGGTGCGCCTGCGCACCGCGCCGAGCCCGGCGCGCACCGTCTCGCCGTAGAGCGGATGGGCCAGCCGGACGCTGAGCCTGCGCTCCTGTGCGGCGATGCCGAGCAGGCCGCGGTGGTGCAGTTCCCGCACCACCTGCGAACCGACGACGGCGTCGAATATCTGGCTGGGCACCGGCTCGCCCACGGCGAGCACCTGCACCGCGGCGCGCTGCCGCTGGTCGAGCCCGGCCAGCCGGTCCTCCACCAGCTCGGTCAGGCGGTCGCTGCAGGCCAGTTCGCCGACCCAGGACCACACCCCGTCGCGTTCGGCCAGGCTCCCCCGTTCCAGCCCGATCAGCACGAGTTCGTGCAGGAACAGCGCATTGCCCTGGCTGGCGTCCCACAGCCGGTGCTGGGTCGTGGTGTCCAGCTGGCCGCCGAGCACGGCGCCGAGCAGGTGCCCGACCTCGGCGAAGGACAGTGCGCCGACCTCGACGCACCTGGTGCGGCCCAGTGCGCCCAGCTCGGTGACGGCGCCCGGGGCGCGCTCGCCGCTGCGGACCGTGGCCACCACGAAGGCCAGGCCGGTGCTCGCCAGCAGGTGGGTGAGCGCCGCGGAGTCCTCGTCGAGCAGGTGCGCGTCGTCGACCGCGACCAGGATCGGGCGTCCTGCGCCCATGCGGCGCAGCTCGTCGCCTGCCCGGCGCATCACCTCGAGCCGTCCCGTGGCGGCGACGCAGGCGGGCAGCAGGTGCGCGAAGGCGCCGAACGGCACGCCCGCGATGCCGCGTGT
>DASXOL010000109.1:0-5314 GCA_036494295.1 Pseudonocardiaceae bacterium | reverse complement strand
GGGCCGCGCCGGCTGTGGTGACCTGACAACGGTGGTGACCGAACAGCGGTGGTGACCGGCGGACCGGCGACGGGCTGATCCGGCGCCCACGAGAAAGGTGAACAGAGCGGTGCAGGTGCTGCGTACCCCGGAGGAGCGCTTCGCGGGTCTTCCCGATTTCCCCTACCAGCCGCGGTTCGAGGAGGTGGCTGCTCCGGATGGCGCCGCGGTGCGGATGGCCTACGTCGAGGCCGGTCCGGCCGACGGCCCGCCGGTGGTGTTGCTGCACGGCGAGCCGAGCTGGTCCTACCTGAACCGGAAGATGATCCCGTCGTTGGTGGATGCCGGGCTGCGCGTGGTCGCGCCTGACATGGTGGGATTCGGCCGCTCCGACAAGCCGGCCGAGATCGCCGACCACAGCTACGCGCGTCACGTCGACTGGATGGCCGAACTGCTGCTGGACCGGCTCGGGCTGCGCGGCATGACGCTGCTCGGGCAGGACTGGGGCGGGCTGATCGGGCTGCGCATCGTCGCCGAGCACCCGGAGGCGTTCGATCGGGTGGTGGCGGCCAACACGGGACTGCCCACCGGCGACAAGGACATGCCGGAGGTGTGGTGGAAGTTCCGCAGAGCCGTGGAGCGCGCGCCGGAACTCGACATCGGGCGGCTGGTGGCCGCGGGCTGCGCGCGCGGGCTCGACGATGCCGGCCGCGCGGCGTACGACGCGCCGTTCCCCGACGAGACGTTCAAGGCAGGTCCGCGTGCCATGCCGCTGCTGGTGCCCACCGCACCCGACGATCCCGCCACCGAGGCGAACCGGGCCGCCTGGACACGGCTCGGTGAGTGGCAGCGGCCGTTCCTGGTGGCCTTCGGCGACAGCGACCCGATCACCGGGGCGATGGGCCCCATCCTCGCCCGCCATGTGCCGGGGGCGCAGGGCATCGACCATCCGCTGCTGAGCCGGACGGGCCACTTCCTGCAGGAGGACGCGGGGGAGGAACTCGCGAGCCACGTGATCGGGTTCGTCCGCAGGTAGAAGCAACCCGGCGGGCAGGTCGTCCCGTCTGCGGTGACATGAGACGCATCGGATCGGCGGTGGCCGGCGTCGCCCTGCTCGGCGCGCTCGCCGGCTGCGCCGAGAAGCCCGAGCAGGTCGGCTTCGGGGGCCGGCCACAGCCTGCGCAGCCGGCGGTCGGCCACGCCGCCGTGCCCGGTGGCGCCGGCGGGTGGCCGGCCCCGCCGCAGGGTGCGTACGAATTGCCCCCGTCGCAGATCGACAGCGCGGCACTGCCACCGGGCTACCCCCGGTTGGTGTGGACTCAGGGCGACGGCCGGACGGTCGGCGCCTACGGTCAGGAGGGCGGCTGCACCGAGGTCCACCCCGAGGTGCGGGAACAGAACGCCCAGGCGGTCCGCATCGCACTCGTCGAGGTGACCTCCAGCCCGGGGCCGTGCACCATGGACCTGCGCTTTCCGCCGGTGACCGCCCAGCTCGACACCCCGTTGGAACACCGCACCGTGATCATCGAACGCCAGACCATCGGCCCACCGGGGTCCTGACGGTCCCCGGTGGCATTCGGCTCAGTGCCGGACGCCGAACAGCGGGTTCGCCCCGCGCTACGCTGTGACGTTCGTCTTCCTGCCCGGGCACGACGCTGTGGCCTCGGGGAGACTGGCACGCTGGCGGGTCGGTGATCTAGTGAGGGGACAGCCGGGTGAGTACCACACCGCAGGCGCGGGGGATCGGCACCGGGATGGTCAACTTCCGCGACGTGGGCGGTCTGGCCACCGGCAGCGGCGCGCGCACCAACCACGGCGTGCTCTACCGCAGCGACGCGCCGCGCCACGACGACGTCTCACCCACCCCGGCCGCCTGGCCACCGGCGCTCGTACTGGACCTGCGCGAGCTCCGCGAGGGGCGCCGCGAGCATCCGTTGGCAGGTCCGCGCACTCCCGTCGTCCAGGTGCCCCTGCTGGCCGGACCGCACGCCACCGACTGGCGCGCGGTGCCCTCGTTGCAGGAGCTGTACCGGGGGTCGCTGAACCGCGCGGGGGAGCGGATCGCCGAGGTGCTCGAGTTGCTGGTCAGCGCCTCGGGGCCGGTGCTGGTGCACTGCGCCGCAGGCAAGGATCGCACCGGCGTGCTCGTCGCGGTGCTGCTGCGCGCCGCGGGGGTCTCGCGCGAGGCCGTGCTGGACGACTACCTGCGCACCGAGCCGAACGTCACGGCGCTGCTGCGCAGGCTGGAACTGGACCTGAGCGTGCTCGACGAGGAGGACCGGCTGCGCGCCCAGCACCTCGCGGGCACGTCGGCGCCCGCGATGCACGCCGTGCTGGATGAGCTGGACGAGGCACCCGGTGGGGTGCACGGATGGCTGCGCCGGCGCGACGTTCCGGCCGCCACGGTGCAGGCCTGGACGCGCCGTCTCGTGGCCTGAAGGTCCGCTCGTGGCCTGAAGGTCCGCCGAATCGGAAGGCCGGGCCCGACCCCGACGAGCCCGACCTCCCGCGGCAAGCGACCAACTGCGGGATGACCGCCCAGGGCCGCATGGTCCCGTGTCACGCTGTTGCTGACGGTTCCGTGTCGGACACGCCCCGTCAATACTGCCGTTCAGGCGATCGGCCCGGTGACCGTACGTGAGATCAGCTGGCGTACGCGCGCAGCCGCTCGGCACGGTCGCCGGCCCGGAGCTTGGCCATGACCTCGCGTTCGATCTGGCGGACCCGCTCACGGGACAACCCGAAGCGCTTGCCGATCTGGTCGAGGGTGCGCGGCTGGCCGTCGTCGAGGCCGTAGCGGAGCCGGATGACCTTCTGCTCGCGGTCCTCCAGCGTGGCGAGCACCCGGCGCAGATCGTCCTGGAGCAGGCCGGAGATCACCGCCGACTCGGCATCGGCCGCCTCGGCGTCCTCGATGAAGTCGCCCAGCGGGGCCTCTTCCTCGGCGCCGACCGGCATGTCCAGGCTGACCGGGTCGCGCGAGTGGTCCAGCAGATCGGACACCTTCTCCACGGGGATGCCGGATTCGTCGGCCAGTTCCTGCTGGGTGGCCTCGCGGCCCAGCTGCTGGCGCAGGTCGTCCTGCAGAAGACCGGAGATCACCGCGGACTCGGCGTCGGCTGCCTCGGCGTCCTCGATGAAGTCGCCCAGCGGGGCCTCTTCCTCGGCGCCGACCGGCATGTCCAGGCTTACCGGGTCACGTGAGTGGTCCAGCAGGTCGGACACCTTCTCCGGCGCGATACCCGATTCCTCGGCCAGTTCCTGGTGGGTGGCCTCACGGCCCAGCCGCTGGTGCAGATCCCGCTTGATCCTGGCCAGCTTGTTCACCTGTTCGACGAGGTGGACCGGGAGCCGGATGGTGCGGCCCTGGTCGGCCATGCCACGGGTGATCGCCTGGCGGATCCACCAGGTGGCGTAGGTGGAGAACTTGAAGCCCTTGGTGTAGTCGAACTTCTCGACCGCGCGGATCAGGCCCAGGTTGCCCTCCTGGATCAGGTCCAGCAGCGGCATGCCGCGGCCGGTGTAGCGCTTGGCCAGCGAGACCACCAGCCGCAGGTTCGCCTCGAGCAGGTGGTTCTTGGCCACCTGGCCGTCGTGCACCAGCCGGTTCAGGTCGGCGCGCTGCGCGGGCGCGAGGCGGGTGGCGGTGTCCAGCATGTGGCGGGCGAACACCCCTGCTTCGACGCGCTTGGCCAGTTCGACCTCTTCGTGGGCGCTGAGCAGCGCGGTGCGTCCGATACCGTTGAGGTAGACCCGGACCAGATCGGCTGCGGGGCTCTGGGCATCGAGGTCCGCCTCGAGTCCAGCATCCGGCTCCAGGGTATTCTGCGCGGCGGTCATCGGGTCCCTCCCTGCGACGGGTAGTGCTGCCAACCCCGGGTACGCCCCTGCGTCGACGTGCGACCCTCCATGGTCCGCCGATGGGGTACCCGCAGCGACACCACGCACAACGTCGGGGGTTGAATTTTCGTTCCCAGCTCCACACCTGCACGACGAACAAGTGCGGCGAGTAGTGCCTGCTCCGCGAGACCCTCAGACACTTCTCAGATTGCTCGCTGCCTGCGCCGTGCGGGGTCGGGGTTTGCGGCTGTTGGCGACCGTTCGCGGCGGGGTTTGTGGCTCTTGAAGAGCCTCATACGTCCAGGAGGACGGTGAACGGGCCGTCGTTTGTGCTGCGTACGGCCATCATGGCGCCGAAACGGCCGGTTTCCACCGTGGCGCCGCGGGCGCGGAGCCGCTCGACCACGGCGGAGATCAACGGCTCGGCGTGCTCCGGGCGGGCGGAGGCGGTGAACGACGGGCGTCTGCCCTTGCGGGTCGACCCGTAGAGGGTGAATTGGCTCACCACGAGCAGGCCCGCGTCCGGGGTGTCCGCGACGGACCGCTCGTCGCGCAGGATGCGCAGCTCGTGCAGCTTGCGGGCCATCGTCTCGGCCTGCTCGGGTCCGTCCTCGTGGGTCACGGCGAGCAGCACCAGCAGGCCGGGACCGGTCAGCTCGCCGACGACCTCGCCCTCGACCAGCACCGCGGCCTCGCTCACCCGGCTGACCACCGCCCTCATGAGCGCCACCCCGCGGGCCGCAGCAGGCCGTGCTGGACGAGTTGCCGGATCAACGGCAGCGCGGCGGCCACCAGCGGGTCGGCGGGTTCGTCGTGCGCCGCGGCCAGCAGCCCGATCACCTCGTCCAGCGCCAGCGCCCCGGTGCAGCCGGCCAGCAGCGCGGCGCCCCACTCGTCGGTCTGGTGTCGCCATCCCGGACCGCTACTGCGCCGCAACACCGGCGGCTGCGGGGTCCAGCCCTGCGGTCCCGGCGTGTCCGTCCGATCCAGCACCACGTCGGAGCCCAGCACGAACCGGGTGTCCAGCAGCGCGGCGTCGTCCTGTGCGCGCAACCACCCGACCCGGTCCAGCCACCCCGCTGTCTCGGGGCCGAGCGGGTCGTCCATCCCCTGACGCAGGTCCTCGCACACCACGGTGGAGCGGTCCGTGCCGGTGCGGCGCAGCGAGACGAAGCCGAAGCCGACACCGTCGGCTTCCTGCTGGGCGAACCAGTCGAGCCAGCCCTGGGCTGCGGCGCGGCCGCGTGGCGAGCGCGGGTCGATGCCGCTGTCGGCCAGCCAGGTGCCGACGTAGAGCGCCGGATCGGCGACATCGCGCTGGACCACCCAGGCGTCGACGCCCGCCGCGGGCAGCCAGGATCCGACCCGGTCCGCCCAGCCTCCCGATCGGGGATGCAGCCAGGAGGCCAGGACCTGGCCGGTGCCGCCGTCGGCGAGGTGCTCCGGCAGTGCCCGCACGACCAGTTCGCTGCTGGCGTCGCCGGCCAGCCCGGAG
>DASXOL010000108.1:0-2275 GCA_036494295.1 Pseudonocardiaceae bacterium | reverse complement strand
AATGGGAGGTAGTTGCGTGGCGCGTCAGCGTAGGCAGTTCTCGCCGGAGTTTAAGGCCGAGGCGGTGAAGCTGGTGGTCGAGTCGTCGCGGCCGATCGCTCAGGTTGCTCGGGAACTTGGGATTGGTGAGGGAACTCTGGGGTACTGGGTGAATGCGTATCGGCGTGAGCACACCAGCAGTGAGCCGGAGTTGGAGGTGAGCGAGCGGGCCCGGTTGGCGGAGTTGGAACGGGTCAATCAGGAGCTGCGGATGGAGAATGAGTTCCTGAAAAAAGCCGCAGCGTACTTCGCCCAGACTCGCCCGTGAGCGACAAGTTTGAGTTCATCGACGGGGTTGAAGTACGCGTACCCGATCGCGCGCATGTGCGCGTGGCTGTCGGTCTCCCGCTCCGGGTTCTACGACTGGCGCTGCCGCCCGATGTCGGCGACCACGGAACGACGCGAGTCGATCAAAGAGGTGATCCGGGAGATTTTCGAGAGCTCGGATCAGACCTACGGCTACCGGCGGGTGCACGCGGCGCTGGCCCGGCAGGGCCGACCGGCCGGCCCGGAGTTGGTGCGGGCGCCACCCCCGCACCGGCCGAGCGCGGAAACTCCCTGCTCAAGACAACGTTCAAGGCGCTGCGCCGGATCAGCTTCTGCCCATGGCGAATCGGCGCGATCACCGCCGCAGCGTTGGTTTTGCTCCACCACGAGCATGACCGGACAACATGATCAACCCGCTACTGGAAAAGGCGCAGTGACGCCGGCATGGCGTCGGGTTGTGCAGTGGTTGTCTGTGACTTAACAGTGCGCGCTCCGCACGATCGGCTTGGCGGATTGATACACGAATATGCTCAGGTGGTATGACGTGGATGATCAATTCGGCACCGATACGGTGAGGAAACTGGCGCCAGATCGGGACCCGATCGGCGTGGTGCGGGTCCTGGCTTGCGCCGCGGTGCGAGCCCAGCCGACAACGCCTCGGCTGTCGGGCAAGCCGTCTCCACAGCAGCACACCGGCCGCCTGCCAGACTGTCCCGCTGCCGCCACCCGAAGCCCACACACACGGTTATGGTCCAATAGTGTTACCTGAGAAGTGCTCCTCCCACCGCACCGACAGGACCCTCGGCAAGTTTTATCGTTGCAGGTCAGGAGTTTTTTTCGGGTCTGATCCTCGATCGGACAATGTCCGCCGGGAAGCGCGAGGTCAACTCTCCTGAGGCCGGCCCCCTCCCCCGGGGACCAGATCGATCCGGCGCGGTGGCCGTCTCGTCGTGCCGTCCTTGTGCGACCCGGTGGGGCCGCATCGTGACGGTCCGTCAGAGAGCGACAAGAGCGTCGCAGGCCGCAGGGCCCCGTCTTCGGCGGCGCAACGGTGCCGCATGGGAGGGCGAGTCGACTGTGGAGGGCAACGTGGCGGGGCGGGATCTGACGCCTGGGAGCCCGGAATGGGTTGGTGTGGCGCGGGTCGGCGGGCGGTGTTTTGTCAGTTACCGGCGTACCCGAGTCGCGGAGATCCGCGAGCTTGTCGCAGTTCTTCACGAGCATGGCGTCGCGACCTGGCAGGATCTCGACGACCTCGACGAAGCACCTCTGGAGCCGGCGTTGCGGGCGACCCTGGCCGATCCGTCGGTCACCTCCGGTGTCCTCTGGATCACCCCGGATGTCGCGGCCAGCACCGTGATCACCGGTATCGAGATCCCCGCGCTCCTGGCGCGCGCCGAGGCCAGCGACGGTTTCGTCCTGTTCCCGGTTGCGGCCGGTGGCCTCGATTACGACGCGGCGGCCAGGGCGGCGCTCACCGCGTCGAGCATCAACGATTTCAGCAGCTGGAGCATGATCAGGGTGGCTGACGATCCCGCCACTGCGGAGCAGATCACCGGAATCGCGCGAGGGGCCCTGGTGCGGCGGTTGCGCACCGCACACACCGCACTTCCCGCCGAGGGTCCGCTCGTGATCGACGTGTTCACCCGGGGCGGCGCCCCACTCACTGCTGACGCGGCGCTGACCCTGGATCTCACGCACCGGTTCGACGGACGCCACGCCCACCCGGACGCCTGGCCGCGACACCTGCTGCCCGCCCTGGCCGCGGTGATCGAGGAGGCGGAACGGCTCGCTCCGGGTCGCCCGCTGCAGCTGCGCGGGTTCATCGGATTGCCGACGGCCGCGGCACTCGGTTCGCTGCTGCTGGCTCCGCGCGGCCTGGCTGCGTCCTGGCTGCAGCGGACTCCGAGGCGACCGGACGCCCTCTACAGCCTCGCTGCTGCACCGACGCCGTCCGGATTCCGGGTCC
>DASXOL010000107.1:0-2012 GCA_036494295.1 Pseudonocardiaceae bacterium | reverse complement strand
AGATGCGTCCCGGCTCTGTGGTGGTCGACATCGCCATCGACCAGGGCGGCTGCTGCGCCGACTCGCGGCCCACCACGCACACCGATCCCACCTTCACCGTGCACGACACGGTCTTCTACTGCGTGGCCAACATGCCCGGCGCCGTCCCGCGCACCTCGACCTACGCGCTCACCAATGTGACGCTGCCCTACGTCTGCGCACTGGCCGACAAGGGGTTGCGTCAGGCGGTGCAGGACGATCCTTCGCTGGCCAAGGGGGTCAACGTGGCGGGAGGTCATGTGGTGCAGGCCGAGGTGGCGTCGGCCCATGGCCGGGAGTGCGTTCCGCTGGCCGCGGCGCTGGGGTGAGGTGTGAAGCCGTGAGCCGACTGCTCGACGCTCCCGTGCGGTCCGCCGCGCGGGAGCCCAGAGCCGACGTCGCGGTGCCGCCCGCGGTCGCCGTGGTGATCTCCGGCTATCTGGATCACCTCGCGGTGGAGCGCGGCACATCGGCCAACACGCTCGACTCCTACGCGCGGGATCTGCGCCGCTACGGCGCATTTCTGGGCGAGGCAGGGGTGAGCGACCTCGGCGCCGTGCGCGCGGAGCACGTCACCGGTTTCCTCGCGGCATTGCGCGAGGGCAGCGGGGGATACCGCCCGCTCGCCGCGTCGTCGTCGGCACGCGCCCTGGTCGCGGCGCGGGGCCTGCACCGCTTCGCCTTCCGCGAGGGCCTGGTCGCCGTGGACGTCGCCGCCGAGGTGCATCCTCCGGCACCGCCCAAACGGCTGCCCAAAGCGCTCGGGGTGGACGACGTGCTGCGCCTGCTGGAGGCGTTCCCCGCCGAGGGCGGGCCGCGTGAGCTGCGGGACCAGGCGTTGCTCGAACTGCTGTACTCCACCGGGGCGCGGATCTCCGAGGCCGTCGGGCTCGACCGCGACGACGTCGACGTGGACGCGCGCACCGCGCTGCTGCGCGGCAAGGGCGGCAAGCAGCGGCTGGTGCCGGTGGGCAGGCCCGCGCTGGCGGCGCTGAACGCCTACCTGGTGCGGGGCCGTCCGGCGTTCGCGGTGCGCGGCCGCGGGATCCCCGCGGTGTTCCTCAACGCCCGCGGTGCCCGGCTGTCCAGACAGAGCGCCTGGGCGGTGTTGCGCGAGGCGGCCGACCGGGCCGGGATCACCGGCGCGGTCTCGCCGCACACGTTGCGCCACTCGTTCGCCACCCACCTGCTCGAAGGCGGCGCGGACGTCCGGGTCGTGCAGGAACTCCTCGGCCACGCCTCGGTGACCACGACCCAGGTCTACACCCTGGTGACCGTGGACACCCTGCGCGAGGTCTATGCGACCGCCCACCCGAGGGCACGCGACTGAGCCGCCCACCGATTGCCCGGACATCGGGGCGAACATTGCCGGATCGTGGTGCGGCGAGGCGCGTTGAACAGGTTCCGGGCTGCCCAATAGGCTCCCCGGGGACCAGACCATGCCGTTAACAAGGGGAGAGCGGGTTCCATGTCGACCTGGGCGTCCGCGCAGCAGCCGCTGGGCGTGCCGACGCCACCCGTCCCCGACGACGATGTCGCGCCCGACGACGGCATCGACACTGCCGGCCGCCCGCGGCGGGTGGTGCCACAGCCGCCGCCGCTGGACCGGCACGGACCGGCCAGGGTGGTCGCGATCTGCAACCAGAAAGGCGGCGTCGGCAAGACCACCTCGACGATCAACCTGGGCGCCGCGCTGACCGAGTACGGCCGCCGGGTCCTGCTGGTGGACTTCGACCCGCAGGGCGCGTTGTCGGTCGGGCTCGGGGTGCCCTCGCACCAGCTGGACCGCACCATCTACAACGTGATCATGGAACGCAGCGTCCCCGTGGAGGACGTCGTCCAGCAGACCACGGTACCGGGGATGGATCTGCTGCCCAGCAACATCGACCTGTCCGCCGCCGAGGTGCAGCTGGTCACGGAGGTCGGCAGGGAGCAGACACTGGGACGCACCCTCGGCCCGCTGGTGCCGCAGTACGACTTCATCCTGGTGGACT
>DASXOL010000106.1:0-13215 GCA_036494295.1 Pseudonocardiaceae bacterium | reverse complement strand
AGCTCGCCGTCTCCGACCCGACCGCGTTCGCCGCGCTGGTCAAGGTCGCCAAGGAGAACCTGCCCGCCAGCCGTGGCGCCAGTGCCCCCCAGTCGCGGGAGGGCGACGCCGCCTGAGCGGAGCGAACCCGGCCCAGACCCGATCCGGGAACGGTCCGTTCACCGAACGGACCCCCCGGGTGGCCGCCGCCCGCGCGCTGCTTCGGCGCCGGGAGCGGGAACGGGCCGGGCGGTTCCTCGTCGAGGGCGCACAGTCGGTCCGCGAAGCCATGACCGAGGATGCCGTGCAGGAGCTGTTCCTCACCGAACGGGCTGCCCGGCGGCATCCGGAGCTGCTCGCCGCGGCAGGCGGCCGGGTGTCGCTGGTCACCGAGCGTGCTGCCGCGGGACTGTCCGAGACGTCCACCCCGCAGGGCATCGTCGCGGTGTGCGCCACGCTCACCACATCCGTCGCCGCCGCGGTGCAGGGCGCCGACCTGGTCGCCGTGTTGACCGATGTCTCCGACCCCGGCAATGCGGGCACCGTCACCAGGGTGGCCGACGCCGCCGGGGCGGGCGCCGTGCTGTTCGCCGGAACGAGTGTCGACCCGCACAACGGCAAATGCGTCCGCGCCTCCACCGGCAGCCTGTTCCACGTCGCACTGGGCGTGGAGGCCGACCCGCTGCGGGCCGTCGCGGCATGCCGGGTGGCCGGGTTGCAGGTGCTGGCCGCCGACGGCCGCACCGGCGAGGACCTCGACGACGTCATCGACTCCGGCGGGCTGGCGGCCCCCACCGCATGGGTCTTCGGCAGCGAGGCGCACGGCCTGGCTCCCGAACTCCTGGCCGCGGTCGACCGGGTCGTGGCGGTCCCGCTGCACGGGCGCGCGGAGAGCCTCAACCTCGCCACCGCGGCGGCGGTCTGCCTGTACGCCAGCGCTCGGGCGCGCCGCAGCCGCGCCGAGCATTTCCGCTAGGCCCGATCACCTAGGATTGTCAACAACGCCCTCTTACCGTAACGGCAGGTCCCCTACGCCGCGGGCCCGTCGGAGGCCCAGGAGCTCTCACCACATGTCCGGACCCAACGACACGTACGACCCCAAGCAGGTCGCCGCCCTGGCGTCCGATGCGCTCACCGCTGCGGTCGAGGACGCGGAGAAGGCCTTCGCGAGCGCCGCCGACCTCGACGCGCTGACCGCGGTCAAGCCCGCTCATCTGGGTGATCGTTCGCCGCTGCTCACCGCGCGGCGCGAGATCGGCGCACTCCCCCCGCAGGCTCGTGCCGAGGCGGGCAAGCGACTCAACGCGAGCCGCGCCGCCGTGCAGGAGGCCTTCGACCGGCGTCGCGCCGAACTGCATACCGAGCGGGACACCCGGGTGCTGCGCGAGGAGGCGGTCGACGTCACGCTGCCCTGGGACCGCGTGACGCCCGGCGCCCGCCACCCGATCACCACGCTGGCCGAACGCATCACCGACGTCTTCGTCGGGATGGGCTACGAGATCGCCGAGGGGCCCGAGCTCGAGGCGGAGTGGTTCAACTTCGACGCGCTCAACTTCGCCAAGGACCACCCGGCCCGCACCATGCAGGACAGCTTCTACGTGGCGCCGGAGGGATCCGGGATGGTGCTGCGCACGCACACCTCGCCGGTGCAGATCCGCGCACTGCTGGAGCGTGAGCTGCCGGTCTACGTGGTGTGTCCCGGACGGACCTTCCGCACCGACGCGCTGGACGCCACGCACACCCCGGTGTTCCACCAGATCGAAGGCCTCGCGGTGGACAAGGGGCTGACCATGGCCCACCTCAAGGGCACCCTGGACGCCTTCGCCAGGGCCATGTTCGGCAACGAGTCGCGGATCCGGCTGCGTCCTTCGTACTTCCCGTTCACCGAGCCCTCCGCCGAACCCGACGTGTGGTTCCCGGAGAAGAAAGGCGGGGCCGGCTGGGTCGAGTGGGGCGGGTGCGGGATGGTGCATCCCAACGTGTTGCGCGCCTGCGGCGTCGACCCGGAGGTGTACTCGGGTTTCGCCTTCGGCATGGGGATCGAGCGCACTCTCATGTTCCGCAACGGGATCTCCGATATGCGGGACATGGTCGAGGGCGACCTCCGCTTCACCCGCGCATTCGGAATGGAGGCCTGACGGCCGTGCGTGTTCCCGTTTCCTGGCTGTCCGACCATGTCGCGCTGCCCGAAGGCATCGATGCGCCGACCCCGGACCAGATCGCGGACGCCTTCGTGCGGGCCGGCCTCGAGGTCGAGGAGGTCAAGCCGCTCGGACCGGTGAACGGACCGCTCGTGGTGGGGCGGGTGCTGGAGATCGAGGAGCTGACCGGCTTCAAGAAGCCGATCCGGTACTGCTCGATCGACGACGGTGACATGGAGCCCAGACGGGTCGTCTGCGGTGCCACGAACTTCGAGGTGGAGGACCTCGTGGTGGTGGCGCGGCCCGGCACCACGCTGCCCGGCGGCTTCACCATCGCCTCGCGCACCGCGTACGGGCGCAGCTCCGACGGGATGATCTGCTCCGCGGCGGAACTGGGGCTGGGCGAGGACCACAGCGGGATCATGGTGCTCTCGGCCGGCGACGCCACGCCGGGGGAGAGCGCGATCGAACTGCTCGGTCTGGACGACGCGGTGATCGAGCTGTCCATCACCCCGGACCGCGGCTACTGCTTCTCCGTCCGCGGCCTGGCTCGCGAGCTGGCGATCGCCTTCGACGTGCCTTACGGCGACCCGGCGCAGCTCGAGGTGCCCCCGACCAAGGTGCCCCAGTCGCAGACCGCCACCTGGCCGGTGCGCATCGAGGACGAACAGGGCTGCCGCCGTTTCGTGACCCGCCGGGTGTCCGGACTGGACCCGTCCGCCACCACACCGTGGTGGATGCGCAGGCGCCTGCAGCTCGCCGGGATGCGGCCGATCTCGCTGGCCGTCGACGTGACCAACTACGTCATGCTCGAACTGGGCCAGCCACTGCACGCCTACGACGCCGCGAAACTGGACGGCGACCTGGTGGTGCGCCGGGCCACCGAGGGCGAGAAGCTGACCACGCTGGACGGGGTGAGCCGGGAGCTCGATCCGGACGACATCGTGGTGGCGGACAACAGCGGGCCGATCGGGCTGGCCGCGGTGATGGGCGGCGAGAGCACCGAGATCGATGCCCGGACCACCGGCCTGGTGATCGAAGCCGCGAACTGGGAGCCCGCCTCGGTGGCCCGTGCGGCGCGGCGCCACAAGCTGCCCAGCGAGGCGGCCCGGCGTTTCGAGCGCAGCGTCGACCCCGCCCTGCCGCCGGCCGCCGCCGAACTCGCCGCGACCCTGCTGGTCCGCTACGGCGGCGGGGAGATCCGGCCCGGCCGCACCGACGTGGGCCACCCGCCGCGGCTCGCGCCGATCACGATGCCCATAAACCTGCCCGACCGGGTCGCAGGACGGCGGTACGAGCGGGGCGCGACGGTGCGCAGGCTCAGCCAGATCGGCTGCAGCGTGGAAGTCGGCGGCACCGACGGCACTACCACCGTCACCGTCCTCCCGCCGTCCTGGCGGCCCGACCTGACCCAGCCCGCCGATCTCGTCGAGGAAGTGCTACGGCTGGAGGGTTTCGACTCGATCCCCTCTGAGCTGCCCAGGGCGGTGCCCGGCCGCGGCCTCACCCCGGCCCAGCGCCGCCGCCGCTCGGTGGCCCGCGCGCTGGCCGGCTCCGGGTACGTCGAGGTGCTGCCGAGCCCGTTCGTCTCGGCGCAGACCTGGGACGCGCTCGGTCTGCCCGCGGACGACCCGCGGCGAAACAGCACCACGCTGCTCAACCCGCTGGAGTCCGACCGCGACCAGCTGGCCACCACGCTGCTGCCCGGCCTGTTGGAGGCGCTGGTCCGCAACGTCACTCGCGGACAGCGCGACGTGGCGCTCTACGGCGTGGCCCAGGTCGTGCTGCCGCACGCCGACGCGGCGCCGCTGCCGGATCCCGGGGTGCAGCAGCGACCCGGCGACGACGAGCTCGCGGCGTTGATAGGCGCGCTGCCCGAGCAGCCGACGCATGTCGCGGTCGTGCTCACCGGCCAGTGGGAACCGCGGGGCTGGTGGGGCAGCGGCCGCCCGGCGAACTGGGCCGATGCCGTGCAGGCCGCCCGGCTCGTCGGCGACGCCGCCGGGGTCGACATCGACGTCCGCGCCGCGGAGCTGGCGCCGTGGCATCCGGGCCGGTGCGCGCGGCTGTGGGTCGGCGACGTGCCGGTGGGGTACGCGGGTGAGCTGCACCCCGCGGTGGTCGAGGCCATGGAGCTGCCGCCGCGCACCTGCGCCATGGAGCTCGACCTCGACGCCCTGCCGCTCACCGAGCGCCGCCCGGCGCCGTTGGTGTCGCCGTACCCGCCGGTGCTGCAGGACGTCGCCCTGGTGGTGGACGCCGCGGTCCCGGTCGCCGAGCTGTCCGAGACGCTGCGCCGCGGCGCGGGGGAGTTGCTCGAGGACGTCCGCCTGTTCGACGTCTACACCGGCGAGCAGATCGGCGCGGGCAAGCGTTCGCTGGCGTTCGCGCTGCGGTTCCGGGCGCCTGACCGCACGCTCACCGTCGCGGAGGCCACCGCGGCCCGCGACAGTGCGGTGGCGGCGGCCGTGGCGGCATACGGTGCCACCCTGCGCGCCTGAACTTCGGTGCGCCTGAACCCCGGTGTGCCTGAAATTCGGCGTGCCTGAACCCGGCAACGGCTTTGAATGAGCTTGCATGACAGTGCATACTCATCCGCATGGCACTGAGGGTCGCGCTGGCCGGAGCGAGCGGATACGCGGGCGGCGAGCTGCTGCGGCTGCTGCTCGGGCACCCGGAGATCGAGATCGGCGAGCTCACCGCGGGCGCAAACGCGGGCAGCACGCTGGGCGAGCACCATCCCCACCTCGTCCCGCTCGCGGACCGGGTGCTGTCCGACACCACGCCGGCGAACCTGACCGGGCACGACGCGGTGTTCCTGGCCCTGCCGCACGGGCATTCCGCGGCGCTGGCCGCCGAGCTGCCCGGGGACGTCGTGGTGATCGACTGCGGCGCCGACCATCGGCTCACCGATCCGGCCGCCTGGCAGCGCTGGTACGGCTCGGCGCACGCGGGGTCCTGGCCCTACGGCCTGCCGGAGCTGCCCGGTGCGCGGGAGAAACTGCGCGGCGCCCGGCGTATCGCGGTACCCGGGTGCTACCCCACGGTGGTCAGCCTCTCGCTGGCTCCCGCGCTCGCGGCCGGGCTGGTCACGAACGAGGTGGTGGTCACCGCGGTCTCGGGTACCTCCGGTGCGGGCCGGGCGCTCAAGCCGCATCTGCTCGGCTCCGAGCTGATGGGCTCGGCCAGCGTGTACGGCGTGGCGGGCGCGCACCGGCACACCCCGGAGATCACCCAGAACCTCACCGCGGCCGCGGGCGCGCCGGTGTCGGTGTCTTTCACGCCGGTCCTGGCGCCGATGCCGCGCGGCATCCTGGCCACCTGCAGCGCACCGCTGCGGCCCGGCGCCGACCAGGCGGCGGCCGGGCGCGCCTACCGGGACTGCTACGCCGCTGAGCCCTTCGTCCACGTCCTGCCCGAGGGCCGCTGGCCCGCCACCGGTTCGGTGCACGGCTCGAACTCGGTGCAGCTGCAGGCGGCGGTGGACGTCGACGCCGGGCGGCTCGTCGCGGTCGGCGCGGTCGACAACCTCACCAAGGGCACCGCGGGTGCGGCGGTGCAGTGCCTCAACCTCGCGGTGGGCCTGCCCGAGACCACCGGCCTGCCCAGCTGGGGGATCGCGCCATGACCCGCCTGACCCTGCATCGGCACGCCGAGCAGCTCGCCGTCTGCCAGCTCCCCGCCGACGCGCCGATACCGCACTGGGCCGCGGCGCCCGGCAGGCTGCGGGCCGCCATCCGCAGCCACACCGACCTGTCGATCGTCTGCGCGATAGCCGCGGTGCCCGCCGAGGTCCGCCACGAAGGGCCGTTCACCGCGTTCGAGGTGCAGGGCCCGCTGGACCTGGCGACCACCGGGGTGCTCGCCGCGATCCTGGCCCCGCTGGCCGCCGCCGAGGTCAGCGTGTTCACGCTGTCCACCTTCGACACCGACTGGGTGCTGGTCCCCTCGATGCAGCACCAGGCGGCAAGCACCGCACTGCAACGTGCCGACCACACCGTCATCCAGCCCGGGGAGCGCAACTCGGACCAGCATCCAGAGAGGACGTCGCAATGAGCGTCACCGCACCCGGCGGGTTTCGGGCGGCCGGGATCGCCGCCGGAATCAAGGCCAGCGGCGGTCCCGACCTGGCGCTGGTGGTCAACGACGGGCCGTCCCAGGCCGCGGCGGGCGTCTTCACCCGCAACCAGGTCAAGGCGGCGCCGGTGCTCTGGAGCGCGCAGGTGCTCACCGGCGGGCGGCTGCACGCCGTGGTGCTCAACTCCGGCGGCGCCAACGCCTGCACCGGCCCCGGCGGTTTCCAGGACACCCACGCCACCGCCGAACAGGTCGCCAAGGCGCTGGACTGCGGCGCGATCGAGGTCGCGGTCTGCTCCACCGGGCTGATCGGTGAGCGGCTGCCACTCGGGGCGCTGCTCGACGGCGTGGACACCGCGGCCGGTGAGCTCGCCGCGACACCGGAAGCCGGCCTCGCCGCCGCCACCTCGGTGCTCACCACCGACACCGTCCCCAAGCAGGCCGTGGTCACCCGCTCGGGCTGGGCGGTCGGCGGCTTCGTCAAGGGCGCGGGCATGGTGGCGCCCAGCCTCGCCACCATGCTCTGCGTCCTCACCACCGACGCGGTCGTCGACGACGCGGTGCTCGACACCGCGCTGCGCACCGCCACCACCTCGACGTTCGAGCGCCTCGACATCGACGGCAGCTGCTCGACCAACGACACCGTGCTGCTGCTCGCCTCCGGCGCCTCCGGGGTGGAGCCCGCACCGGAGGACTTCTCCGCCGCGGTGCGCCAGGTCTGCTACGAGCTGGTCCGCGCACTGCAGGCCGACGCCGAGGGCGTGACCAAGGAGATCGCGATCACCGTCCGCGGCGCGGTCGACGAGCCGGACGCGCTCACCGTGGCCCGCGCGGTGGCCAGGGACAGCCTGGTCAAGACCGCGTTCTTCGGCTCGGACCCGAACTGGGGGCGCATCGCCGCCGCGGTCGGCGCCACCTCGGCCACCGTGCAGGCCGACCTGCTGGACATCTGGATCAACGGTGTGCAGCTCTGCGCGGCGGGCGCGGCCGCGGGCGACCGGGCCGCGGCGGACCTGTCCGGCCGGGATGTCACGGTCGAGGTCGACCTGCGTCTCGGCGATGGCGAGGCGACCGTGCTCACCACCGATCTCTCACACGCCTACGTCGAAGAGAACAGCGCCTACTCCTCATGACCGCCGAATGACCCCCGACACCCCGACGGCCGCCGGCCCGGACATCGCGGCGCGGATCGACACCGCGGCGCAGAAGGCAGCCGTGCTCGCCGAGGCCCTGCCCTGGCTGCAGCGCTTCCACGGCGCCACGGTGGTGGTCAAGTACGGCGGCAACGCCATGCTCGACGACCAGCTCAAACGGGCCTTCGCCCAGGACATGGTGTTCCTGCGGCTCGCCGGACTGCGCCCCGTGGTGGTGCACGGCGGCGGCCCGCAGATCACCGCCATGCTGGACCGGCTGGGCATCGCAGGGGAGTTCCGCGGCGGCCTGCGGGTCACCACCCCCGAGACGATGGACATCGTCCGGATGGTGCTGGTCGGCCAGGTGGGCAGGGAACTCGTCGGACTGGTCAACGCCCACGGCCCGTTCGCCGTCGGCATCTCCGGCGAGGACGCGCACCTGTTCACCGCGGCGCGGCGCACCGCCACGGTCGACGGCGAGCAGGTCGACGTCGGACTCGTCGGCGACGTGGTGGACGTCAACCCCGACGCGGTGCTCGACATCGTCAACGCGGGCCGCATCCCGGTGGTCTCCACGGTGGCCCCGGACGTCGACGGCGTGGTGCACAACGTCAACGCCGACACCGCCGCGGCCGCGCTCGCGGTCGCCCTGGCCGCCGAGAAACTCGTGGTGCTCACCGACGTGGAGGGCCTCTACACCGACTGGCCCAACCGGTCCAGCCTGCTCTCCCGGGTGCGCGCGGACGTACTGGAGGACCTGCTGCCGAGCCTGTCGTCCGGGATGGTCCCGAAGATGGAGGCCTGCCTGCGGGCGGTGCGCGGCGGGGTACCGCGAGCTCACGTGATAGACGGCAGGCTCGCCCATTCGGTGCTGTTGGAGGTGTTCACCACCGAAGGGGTGGGGACCATGGTGCTGCCCGAGGAGGCCGACGACTGATGTCCATCGCAGACCCCGAGCTGTCCGGGACGCAGCGCCGCTGGCAGGGCGCGTTGATGAACAACTACGGCACGCCGCCGCTCACCCTGGTGCGCGGCCAGGGTGCCGAGGTCTGGGACGAGGACGGCCGCCGCTATCTGGACCTGCTGGCCGGAATCGCGGTGAATGCGCTCGGTCACGCGCATCCCGCCGTGGTCGAGGCGGTGAGCAGGCAGATCGGCACCCTCGGCCACGTCTCCAACCTCTACGCCACCGAGCAGAGCATCACCCTCGCCGAGACGTTGCTCGAGCTGCTCGGTGCCACCGGCACGGGCCGGGTGCTGCTCTGCAGCTCCGGCACCGAGGCGAACGAGGCGGCCTTCAAGATCGCCCGCAGGACCGGGCGAAGCAAGATCGTCTCCACCGACGGCGGGTTCCACGGCCGCACCATGGGCGCACTCGCGGTCACCGGCCAGCCGGCGAAGCGGGAGCCCTTCGAACCGATGCCGCCCGGCGTCGAGTTCATTCCCTACGGGGACCCGGAGGCGCTGCGGGCCGCGGTCGACTCGGACACCGCCGCGGTCTTCCTCGAACCGATCCAGGGGGAGAGCGGAATCCTCATCCCCCCGGCGGGCTACCTGCAGGCGGCCAGGGACATCACCACGGCTCAGGGCGCGCTGCTGGTGCTCGACGAGGTGCAGACCGGCATCGGCCGGACCGGGCACTGGTTCGCCCACCAGGCTGTCGGCGTCGTGCCGGATGTCGTCACGCTCGCCAAAGGGCTCGGCGGCGGCCTGCCCATCGGAGCCTGCATCGGGATCGGGGCGGCCGCCTCGCTCCTCGAACCCGGACAGCACGGCACCACCTTCGGCGGCAACCCGGTGTGCTGCGCCGCGGCGCTGGCCGTGCTGCACACCGTCATCTCCGAGGGCCTGCTCGACCACGCCGCGACCCTGGGCAAGGAGATCGCCGCGGACATCGCCGCGCTGCACCATCCGCTGGTCGACTCGGTGAGCGGCGCGGGCCTGCTCATCGGGATCGGGCTGACCCGACCGGTGTCGGCGAAGGTCGCCACCGCGGCCCGCGGCGCCGGCTTCCTGGTCAATCCCGCGGTACCGGACCGGGTCCGGCTCGCTCCGCCGCTGGTGCTCACCGACACGCAGGCGCGCGAGTTCCTCGACGCCCTGCCCGCGCTGCTGGACGAGGCGACCTGATGGCGGTCTCCCGACCCGCGCCGCTGCGCCACTTCCTGCGGGACGACGACCTGAGCCCCGCTGAGCAGCTGGAGATCCTCGACCTCGCCGACCGGTTCAAGGCGGCACCGCTGGGGCACTCGCCGCTGGCCGGGCCGAAGTCGATCGCGGTGATCTTCGAGAAGAACTCCACGCGGACCCGGCTGTCGTTCGAGATCGGCATCGCCCAGCTCGGCGGCCACCCGGTGATCATCGACGGCCGGACCACCCAGCTCGGCCGCGAGGAGACCATCGAGGACACCTCACGGGTGCTGTCCCGCTACGCCGATGCCGTGGTGTGGCGCACCTCCGCGCAGTGGCGCGTCGACGCGATGGCCGCTGTCTCGCAGATCCCGGTGATCAACGCGCTGACCGACCAGTTCCACCCCTGCCAGGTGCTCGCCGACCTGCAGACCGTGCGGGAGCGTCACGGCCGGCTCGCCGGTCTCACCATGACCTACCTGGGCGACGGCGCGAACAACATGGCGCACTCGCTGCTGCTGGGCGGGACGACCGCGGGGATGCACGTCCGTATCGCCGCTCCCGAGGGGTTCCTGCCGGTACCGGACATCCTGCGGGCCGCGAAACGTCGCGCCGAGGATATCGGCGGCAGCGCCACCGTGCTGACCGACCCGCACGCCGCGGTCGACGGCGCCGATGTCCTCGTCACCGACACCTGGACCTCGATGGGCCAGGAGGACGACAGGCTGGACCGGCGCACGCCGTTCAAGCCGATGCAGGTCAACACCGCCCTGCTCCACCGGGCCGCGCCGGATGCCATCGTGCTGCACTGCCTGCCCGCGCACCGCGGCGCGGAGATCACCGACGAGGTGCTCGACGGCCCGGCCAGCGCGGTGTGGGACGAGGCCGAGAACCGGCTGCACGCGCAGAAGGCGCTGCTCACCTGGCTGCTCGACCCGGAGCGAGCGCGATGACCCCCACCCGGGCGGGCCGCCAGGCGCGCATCGTCGAGCTGGTCCGCCACCGCGCCATCCGCAGCCAGACCGAGCTGGCCACCCTGCTCGCCGCGGAAGGCGTCGAGGTCACCCAGGCCACCCTGTCCCGCGATCTCGACGAGCTCGGTGCGGTCAAGCTGCGCGGTGTGCTCGGCGGCGCGCCGGTCTACGTCATCCCCGAGGACGGCAACCCGGTCCGCGCCGTCGAAGGCGGCACCGCCCGGCTCGCCCGGCTGCTCGCCGAACTGCTGGTGTCCGCCGAGGCGAGCGGCAACCTGACCGTGCTGCGCACCCCGCCGGGGGCGGCCCACTTCCTGGCCAGCGCGCTGGACCGGGCGGCACTCGCCGACGTGGTGGGCACCATCGCCGGTGATGACACCATCATGGTGGTGGCCCGCGAACCGGTCACCGGCGCGCAGCTCGCCGACCGGATCATGGCGCTGGCAGGCCCGCCGAGCGGCGACCTGGCCGGCGACTCTCCGGCACCGGCGCAGCAGGCACAGGACGCACAGAACGCACAACCCGTCGCATACGCCGGTGGTGCTCAGGCCGCGATGCCGGAGCCCAGCGCGCAGAGCGCCGCCGGGAAAGGAGAGCAGAGAGATGAGTGAGCGGGTGGTACTGGCCTACTCCGGTGGCCTGGACACCTCGGTGGCGATCGGCTGGATCGCCGAGGAGACCGGAGCCGAGGTCGTGGCCGTCGCGGTCGACGTCGGCCAGGGCGGCGAGGACCTGGAGACGATCCGCAAGCGGGCGCTGGCCTGTGGCGCGGTGGAGGCCGTCGTGGCCGATGCCCGTGACGAGTACGCCGAGCAGTACTGCCTGCCCGCGCTGCACGCCAATTCGCTCTACATGCAGCGGTACCCGCTGGTGTCGGCGCTGTCCCGGCCACTGATCGTCAAGCACCTGGTGGAGGCGGCGAAGTACCACGGCGCGTCCACGGTCGCGCACGGCTGCACCGGCAAGGGCAACGACCAGGTCCGTTTCGAGGTGGGCATCGGGGCGCTGGCCCCGGACCTGCGGGTGATCGCCCCGGTCCGCGACTTCGCGTGGACCAGGGAGAAGGCGATCAGCTACGCCGAGGAGCGCGACCTGCCGATCGACGTCACCAAGCGCTCGCCGTTCTCGATCGACCAGAACGTGTGGGGCCGCGCCGTGGAGACCGGTTTCCTGGAGGACCTGTGGAACGCGCCGACCAAGGACGTGTACTCCTACACCAGTGATCCCGGCGAGTTCACCGCGCCGGACGAGGTGGTGATCACGTTCGAGAGCGGGACACCGGTGGCGATCGACGGCGACCCGGTGACCATGCTGGAGGCGATCCAGCAGCTGAACCAGCGCGCAGGCGCGAAGGGCGTCGGCAGGCTGGACATGGTCGAGGACCGCCTGGTCGGCATCAAGAGCCGGGAGGTCTACGAGGCCCCCGGCGCGATCGCGCTGATCACCGCGCACCAGGAGCTGGAGAACGTCACGGTCGAACGTGACCTCGCGCGGTTCAAGCGGGGCGTGGAGCAGCGCTGGACCGAGCTCGTCTACGACGGTCTGTGGTTCTCCCCGCTCAAGCGGGCGCTCGACGCGTTCGTCGCGGACTCCCAGCGCCACGTCACCGGGGACATCCGGATGGAGCTCGCCAACGGCAGGGCGACCGTCACCGGGCGGCGCAGCACCCGGTCGCTGTACGACTTCAACCTGGCCACCTACGACGAGGGCGACAGCTTCGACCAGTCCCTGGCCAAGGGTTTCGTGCAGCTGTGGGGCCTGCCGTCGAAGATCGCCGCCAAGCGAGACCTGCTTGCCGGGTCGAGCCATCCGAAACCGGACCTTGGATCGTGAGTAACAGCCTCTGGGGTGGCAGGTTCAGCGGGAAGCCGTCCGAGGCGCTCGCCGCGCTGAGCGTGTCGACGCATTTCGACTGGCGACTGGCCCGCTACGACATCCGCGGCTCCCGGGCGCATGCCCGGGTGTTGCACGAGGCGGCCCTGCTCACCGACGACGAGCTCACCGGCATGCTCACCGCGCTCGACCAGCTCGACGCCGACGTCACCGCTGGCGCGTTCACCCCGGCACCCGAGGACGAGGACGTGCACACCGCGCTGGAGCGCGGCCTGATCGAGCGGGCCGGACCGGATCTCGGCGGCAAGCTGCGCGCCGGGCGATCCCGCAACGACCAGGTCGCGACGCTGTTCCGGATGTGGCTGCGCGACGCCGCCCGCCGGATCGGCGCGGGCACCCTCGACGTCGTCGACGCCCTGCTCGACCAGGCCGAGGCGGCCGGCGATGCGCCGATGCCGGGGCGCACGCACCTGCAGCACGCCCAGCCCGTGCTGCTCGCCCACCATCTCGGCGCGCACGCCCAGGCGCTGCTGCGCGACGTCGAGCGGCTACGCGACTGGGACGCCCGCACCGCCGTCTCGCCCTACGGCTCCGGTGCGCTGGCCGGCTCCTCGCTCGGGCTCGACCCCGCCGCGGTGGCGGCGGAGCTGGGGTTCGACGCGCCGGTGGAGAACTCGATCGACGGCACCGCGGCGCGCGACTTCGCTGCCGAGGCCGCGTTCGTGCTCGCCATGCTCGCGGTCGACCTGTCCCGCATCGCCGAAGAGGTGATCGTCTGGGCGACCGCGGAGTTCGGCTACGTCACGCTGGACGACGCCTACTCCACCGGCAGTTCGATCATGCCGCAGAAGAAGAACCCGGACGTGGCCGAACTCGCCCGGGGCAAGGCGGGCAGGCTGATCGGCAACCTCACCGGCCTGCTCAGCACGCTCAAGGCGCAGCCGCTGG
>DASXOL010000105.1:0-26184 GCA_036494295.1 Pseudonocardiaceae bacterium | reverse complement strand
AGCATGACCGACGAGCTCGGCCAGAACGCCGTGGTGATCCGGATCCAGCCGGACGAGGGGGTCACCATCCGCTTCGGGTCGAAGGTGCCGGGGCCGGCGATGGAGGTGCGGGACGTCACGATGGACTTCCGGTACGGAACGGCGTTCACCGAGTCCTCGCCGGAGGCGTACGAGCGGCTGCTGCTGGACGTCCTGCTCGGCGAGCCGTCGCTGTTTCCCAGTGCCGAAGAGGTGGAGCTGTCCTGGGCGATCCTGGACCCGGTGCTGGAGCTCTGGGCCAAGCAAGGACGCCCGGAGCCCTACCCTGCGGGCACCTGGGGCCCGGCATCCGCCGACGAGATGATCGGCAGGACCGGACGCTGCTGGAGACGGCCATGATCGTCGACCTGCCGTCCACGACGACGGCGCGGGTGAACCACGCGCTGGTCGAGATGCGCGAGCGCGGCGGCGCCGTGGCGCTCGGCCGGGTGCTGACGTTGGTGATCGTCACCGCGGACAGCGCCCAGGTCGAGGAGTCGATCGAAGCGGCCAACGAGGCCAGCAGAGAGCACCCGTGCCGGGTGATCGTGATCGCCAGAGGCCTCAAGCGGGCCGCGACCCGGCTCGACGCGCAGATCCGGGTCGGGGGCGACGCGGGCGCCTCCGAGGTGCTCGTGATGCGGCTGTACGGGCCGCTGGCCGACCACGGCGACAGCGTGGTCGTCCCGTTGCTGCTGCCGGACTGCCCGGTGGTGGCCTGGTGGCCGGACACCGCACCCGCAGTGCCCGCCGAGGACCCGATCGGCATGCTCGCCCAGCGCCGCATCACCGACGCCGCGGAGGCCCGCCAGCCGGTCAAGGCCCTCGAACAGCGCCGCATCTCCTACCGCGACGGGGACAGCGACCTGGCCTGGGCCCGGCTCACGCCCTGGCGCGCCCTGCTCGCCGCGGCCCTCGACCTGCCACCGCACGAGGACATCCAGTCCGCCATCGTCACCGGCGCGGTGGACAACCCGTCCACTGACCTGCTGGCCGGCTGGCTGCGGTCCCGGCTGCGGGTCCCGGTGCGCCGCCGCACCAAGGACCCCGGCGGCGGGGTGAACTCCGTGGTGATGGAACGCGCCGCCGGGCCGGTGGAGCTGATCAGGCCGGACGGCCGGGTGGGCACGCTTCGCCAGCCTGGTCAACCCGACCGTCGGGTGCCGCTGAAGCGGCGTCCGGTACGCGAGTGCCTGGCCGAGGAGCTGCGCAGGCTCGACGCCGACGAGATCTACCAGGCGTCGTTGGAGGCGCTGGTCGAGGTCGAGAGCAAGCCGAGCCAGCGACGAAACGGCGGTGGTCGGCGTTCCAGCGAGGCGGGAGGCGGAGCGTGAGTCGTGTCGACGTGGTGGTGCACTCCAGTCCGGAGGTACACGCGGCCGCGGTGGCCGCGCGACTGGTCACCCGCATCGTGGACGTGCAGACCGCGGCGGGGTCCGCCTCGTTGACACTCACCGGGGGGCGCAGCGGCATCGCCGTGCTACGGCAGCTGGCGGCCACCAAGGCGGCGGCCGCGGTGGACTGGCCCCGGCTGGACATCTACTGGGGCGACGAGCGTTTCCTGCCCGCCGGGCACCCGGACCGCAACGAGACCCAGGCCCGTGAGGCGCTGCTCGACCGGGTCCAGGTGGACCCCGCGCGGGTCCACCCGATGCCCGCGTCGGACGGTCCGTGGGGCAACGATGTCGACGCCGCGGCCCGTGCCTACGAAGAGGTCCTGCTGGAACGGCTGCGGCCGGAGGACCACGGCCCGGCACCGTCGTTCGACATCTGCCTGCTCGGTGTCGGGGAGGACGGTCACGTGGCGTCGGTGTTCCCGGCCTCGCCCGCCGTCTACGAGACCGAGCGCGCCGTGGTCGGTGTGCGCGGGGCACCCAAGCCGCCGCCCAACCGGATCACCCTGACGCTGCCTGCCATCCGGTGCGCCGCCGAGGTGTGGCTCACCGCCTTCGGCACCGAGAAGGCCAGTGCCGTGGCGCTGGCGCTGCGCGGTGCGGGCGAGGTGCAGGTGCCCGCCGCGGGGGCGACCGGACGGCGCCGCACACTGTGGATACTGGACCGCGCCGCGGCGGCCAAACTCCCCCGCGACTTCGTTCCGCCGCGTCTCTAGACCCCCCGGCGATACCCGTGCCCGCCCGCGCCGGTGCGGAGTCCGGCCCCGCAACCGGCGCGGGCGGGCCGGTGCGCCTCAGCCCTGCTCGTCCGGCAGCCGCCCGTGCAGGTAGTCGTCGTAGGCGGAGAGGTCGAGGAAGCCGTGACCGCAGTAGTTGAACAGGATGACCTTCTCCTCGCCGGTCTCCTTCGCGGCCAGCGCCTCGTCGATGGCCGCCCGGATGCCGTGCGCGGCTTCCGGCGCGGCGACCTTGCCCTCGGCGCGGGCGAACTGGACCGCCGCGTCGAAGACCTTGCCCTGCGGGTAGGCCACCGCCTCCATCCGGCCGTCCCGCACCAGGGCCGAGATCAGCGGGCTGTCCCCGTGGTAGCGCAGCCCGCCGGCGTGGATGCTCGGCGGCACGAAGTCGTGGCCCAGCGTGTACATCGGCAGCAGCGGTGTGAACCCCGCGGTGTCGCCGAAGTCGTAGTCGAACCGGCCCTGGGTCAGCGTGGGGCAGGACAGCGGCTCGACCGCGAGCAGGCGCACCCCGGTGTCGGGCACGAACGGGAAGCTCAGACCACCCAGGTTGGACCCACCGCCGCACGGGGCGATCACCACGTCCGGCAGCCGCTCGCCCGCCAGTTGGAGCTGCTCGCGGGCCTCCAGCCCGATGACGGTCTGGTGCAGCAGCACGTGGTTGAGCACCGAGCCCAGCGAGTAGTGGCTGTCGTCGCGGCCCACCGCGTCCCGCACGGCGTCGGAGATCGCGGTGCCCAGTGAACCCGGATGATCGGGCTGGTCGACCGGGGAGGGCACCACGGAACCGCCCCAGGTCTCCATGATCACCCGGCGGTAGGGCTTCTGCCCGTAGCTGGCCCGCACCATGTAGACCTTGCATTCCAGGTCGAACTGGGCGCACGCGAAGGACAGCGCGGTGCCCCACTGGCCCGCACCCGTCTCGGTGGTGAGCCTGCTGATGCCTTCCCGCGCGTTGTAGAACGCCTGCGCGACGGCGGTGTTCGGCTTGTGGCTCCCGGCCGGGGAGCCCGACTCGTCCTTGAAGTAGATCCGCGCCGGGGTGCCGAGCGCCTTCTCCAGCCGGGTCGCCCGCACCAGCGGGGTGGGCCGCCACAGCCGGAGGATGTCGAGCACCTCGCCCGGTACGTCGATCCACGGCGCGGTCGCCATCTCCTGCTCGATCAGCGCACCGGGGAACAGCGGCGCGAGGTCGTCCGGTCCGACCGGCTCGCGGGTACCGGGATGCAACGGCGGTTGCAGCGGCTTCGGCAGATGCGGCGCGACGTTGAACCAGGCTGAGGGGATCTTGTCGGCGGACAGCGTCCAGCGGGTCATCTCGCGGCACTCCTCGGTGTCACTCGGATGGGCCGCGTGATCCTACTTCGCGCTACGCGGGGTGGTTTGCGGCTGTTCAAGACCGCCACGACCCCCGTGTGAGGCTCTTGAAGAGCCTCACACGTCAGGCTTCGCGGTTGGCCTTCAGGCGCGCGAGGGCTTCGGCGAGGATGGCCTCGCCATCGGCATCCGAACGCCGCTCCTTCACATAGGCCAGGTGGGTCTTGTACGGCTCGTTGCGCGGCGCATCGGGTGGTCGCTGCTCGTTGCGCCCCGCCGGAAAGCCACACCTCGGGCAGTCCCACACCTCGGGCTCCTCCGCCTCGACCGCGAACGAGGGCTTCGACTCGTGCCCGTTCGCGCACCAGTAGGAGACCCGGCGGCGCGGAGCTGACTCACCGCGCTCGGACTCGCCCATCGGACCTGCTCCGACCCGCGTACCACGGATCGCATTGCCACTCGCCATCGACGCCTCACCTCGCGGAACCGCCCGGACGCCGCCCGGGGCTGGTCAGCCGATCTTGATCAGTAGCCCGATCCCCACGATAGAGATCACCCACACCGAACCGACGAACAGCGTCAGCCGGTCCAGGTTCTTCTCCACGACGCTGGACCCGGACAGGCTCGATTGCACGCCGCCACCGAACAGACTCGACAGCCCCCCACCCTTGCTGCGGTGCAGCAGGATCAGCAGGATCAGCGCAAGGCTGGTGATCAGGAGCACGATCTGCAGAAAGAGTTTCATCACACCCTCATGGGACGGCAGCAGAGCTTTGAGGCTACTCCGTCCAGGAACGGCCTCGGTGCGGGCCCGGGTCGCATATCACGCGCCTGGGTGAGGACAGGCTAATACGCCGGAGACCCGGGCCACACACACGGGGCACGCCCGATCAGGTCACGGCAGCGGACCGCCCGCGGCCAGCGCGCACAGCTTGGCGAACTCGTCGGCGTCCAGGCTGGCCCCACCCACCAGGGCACCGTCGATGTCCTTCTCTGCGACCAGGTCTGCGACATTGCTCGACTTCACCGACCCGCCGTAGAGCACCCGGACCTCGTCGGCCACCTCCGCGCCGTACTTGTCGGTCAGTGCCGCCCGCAGCGCGGCGCACACCTCCTGCGCGTCGCTCGGTGTCGCGACCCGCCCGGTGCCGATCGCCCAGATCGGCTCGTAGGCCACCACGACGCCGCGCACCTGCTCGGCGGTGAGTCCCTTCAGCGCGGCGATGAGCTGTCCGGTGGTGTGCGCCAGGTGCTCGCCCGCCTCCCGGATCTCCAGGCCCTCCCCGACGCACAGGATCGGGACGAGACCGTTGCGCAGCGCGGCCTTCACCTTGCTGGCCACCAGCGCGTCGTCCTCGTGGTGGTACTGGCGGCGTTCGGAGTGCCCCACCACCACGTAGGTGCAGTCCAGCTTGGCGAGCATCGGACCGGACACGTCCCCGGTGTAGGCACCGGAGTCCTTCGGAGCCAGATCCTGCGCGCCGTAGTGGATCAGCAGCTTGTCCCCCGCGACGAGGGTCTGCACGCTGCGCAGCGCGGTGAACGGCGGGAGCACCGCCACCTCGACCTTCGCGAAGTACTTCTCCGGCAGCGCGAAGGCGAGCTTCTGCACCAAGGCGATGGCCTCGAGGTGGTTGAGGTTCATCTTCCAGTTGCCCGCGATGAGCGGTTGTCGTGCCATGCCCTAATCCTCCAGCACGGCGACGCCGGGCAGCACCTTGCCCTCGAGGTACTCCAGCGAGGCACCGCCGCCGGTGGAGATGTGGGAGAACCCGTCCTCGGGCAGTCCCAGCAACCGGACCGCTGCCGCCGAGTCGCCGCCGCCGACGACGCTGAACGCGTCTGCCCCGACGATGGCCTGCGCGACACCGCGGGTTCCCTCGGCGAACGGGGCGAGCTCGAAGACGCCCATCGGACCGTTCCAGAACACCGTGGCCGCGCCGGTGAGCGCCGCACCGAAGTCGCGCACCGTCTCCGGCCCGACGTCCAGGCCCTTCCAGCCGTCCGGAATCTCGCTCACCGGCACCGTGCGCGTGTTCGCGTCCGCGGAGAAGTCGTCGGCGACCACGACATCGCTGGGCAGCCGGATCGCGCCCGCGGCGATCTTGAGCAGCTGTTCGCAGACATCCACCATGTCCTGCTCCAGCAGCGAGTCGCCGACCGAGTAGCCCTGGGCGGCCAGGAAGGTGAAGCACATGCCACCGCCGACGAGCAGGCTGTCCACCTTGGGCAGCAGCGCCTCGATGACGGCGAGCTTGTCGGACACCTTCGAGCCGCCGAGCACCACGGCGTAGGGCCGCTCCGGGGCGGTGAGCCGCTGCAGCGTCTCCAACTCGGCGAGCACCAGGGTGCCCGCGTAGGCGGGCAGCCGCTCGGCGACCTCGACCACCGAGGCCTGCGCGCGGTGCACCACGCCGAAACCATCGGAGACGAACGCGCCGTCCTGGCCCGCCAGCACGGCGAACTCGTCGGCCAGCGCGCCCCGCTCGGCGGCGTCCTTCGAGGTCTCCCTCGGGTCGAACCGGACGTTCTCCAGCAGCGCGACCTCGCCGTCGGCGAGTCCGGCCACCGCGGCGCGGGCGGACTCCCCCACCACGTCGGAGGCCGCGGTCACCGGGGTGCCGAGCAGCTCACCGAGCCGCGCGGCGACCGGTGCCAGCGAGTACTTCGGCTCCGGCGCCCCCTTCGGCCGCCCGAGATGCGCGGTCACCACGACCCGGGCCCCGGCCTCGGTGAGTGCCTGCAGGGTGGGCAGCGACGCGCGGATCCGGCCGTCGTCGGTGATCCTGCGCCTACCCCCGGCCTCGTCCTCGAGCGGAACGTTGAGGTCGGAGCGCACCAGTACCGTCCTGCCCGCGACACCCCCGGCGAGCAGGTCGTCCAGCGTCCTCACAGCTTCGAACCGACCAGCATGGTCAGGTCGGCGAGCCGGTTGGAGTAGCCCCACTCGTTGTCGTACCAGCCGACGATCTTCACCTGGTTGCCGATCACCTTGGTCAGCGGCGCGTCGTAGATGCACGACGAGGGGTCGGTGACGATGTCCGCGGAGACGATCGGCTCGTCGCTGTAGCGCAGGATGCCCTTGAGCGGCCCGTCCGCGGCGGCGCGGAACACGGCGTTGACCTCGTCCACACTGGTGTCCTTGGACACCGTGGCGGTGAGGTCGGTGAGCGACCCGGTCGGCACCGGAACCCGCAGCGCGTAGCCGTCCAGCTTGCCGTTGAGGTCGGGCAGCACCAGCCCGATGGCCTTGGCCGCGCCGGTCGAGGTGGGCACGATGTTGATCGCCGCGGCCCGTGCCCTGCGCAGGTCCTTGTGCGGCGCGTCCTGCAGGTTCTGGTCCTGGGTGTAGGCGTGGATGGTGGTCATCAGGCCGGCCTGGATGCCCAGCGCGTCGTTGAGCACCTTGGCCATCGGGCCGAGGCAGTTGGTGGTGCAGGAGGCGTTGGAGATCACCGTCTGCGAGCCGTCCAGCATCGAGTCGTTCACGCCGAGCACCACGGTGAGGTCCTCGTCCTTGGCGGGCGCGGAGATGATCACCTTCTTCGCGCCGCCGTCGTCGACATGGCGACGGGCGTCCTTGGCGCTGGTGAAGAAGCCGGTCGACTCCACGACGACGTCGACACCGAGCTCACCCCACGGGAGCTTGCCGGGGTCGCGCTCGGCGAGCGCCTTGATGGTCTTGCCGCCGACGGCGATGCCGTCATCGGTGACGCGGACGTCCTCTTCGAGCCTGCCCAGCACGCTGTCGTACTTGAGCAGGTGCGCCATGGTCCGCACGTCGCCGAGGTCGTTGAAGGCGACGATCTCGATGTCGTATCCGCCTGCTTTCACGGCGCGCCAGAAGTTGCGGCCGATGCGGCCGAACCCGTTGACCCCTACCCGAACGGTCACGATTCGTCTCCCTCTGCACACAGACCGGCAACCCGCGGCCGGCTCAGCTTTGCGGCCACCCTAGCGGCGCGGAGCACCGCACAAGCCCCCCGGGAGGGGGAGCCGCGGGGTTGATGATGGTCCGGCGAATCGGACACCGGCCGTCACGGAGAGCAACGGGCCGATCTCAGGCTTCGAGCATGTCCGGAGTCACCGCCGACTCGGTGCCCGGCACCCCCAGATCCTGCGCGCGCTTGTCCGCCATCGCGAGCAGCCTGCGGATCCGCCCGGCCACCGCGTCCTTGGTCATCGGCGGTTCGGCGAGCTGGCCCAGCTCCTCCAACGAGGCCTGCCGGTGCTCCAGCCGCAACCGGCCCGCGGTGAGCAGGTGCTCCGGGGTGTCCTCGCCGAGCAGCTCCAGTGCCCGGCTGACCCGGGCCGCGGAGGCGACCGCAGCGCGGGCCGAGCGGCGCAGGTTGGCGTCGTCGAAGTTGGCCAGCCGGTTGGCGGTGGCCCGGACCTCGCGCCGCATCCGGCGCTCCTCCCAGGCCAGCACCGACTCATGGGCGCCGAGCCGGGTGAGCAGCGCCCCGATGGCGTCGCCGTCGCGCACCACCACCCGGTCCGCGCCGCGGACCTCGCGGGCCTTGGCCTGCACGCCCAGCCTGCGCGCGGCGCCGACCAGCGCCAGCGCCGCCTCCGGGCCGGGACAGGTCACCTCCAGCGCGGCCGAGCGCCCCGGTTCGGTCAGCGAGCCGTGCGCGAGGAAGGCGCCACGCCAGGCCGCCTCCGCGTCGCACAGCCCGCCGGAGACCACCTGCGGGGGCAGGCCGCGCACCGGGCGGCCGCGCAGGTCCAGCAGTCCGGTCTGCCGGGCCAGGCCCTCGCCGTCGCGCACCACCCGGACCACGTACCGGGTGCCCTTGCGCAACCCGCCCGCGGTGATCAGGTGGACGTCGGAGGTGTGCCCGTACAGCTCGTGTACCTCGCGGCGCAGCCGCCGGGCGGTGGAGCCGGTGTCCAGTTCGGCCTCGACGACCACCCGGCCCGCGATGATGTGCAGTCCCCCGGCGAAGCGCAGCAACGAGGAGACCTCAGCTCTCCGGCAGCAGGTCTTCGTCACCCGCAACCGGCTCAGCTCGTCTTTGACGGCGGAGGTCATTGCCACCCGCGCTCCTCCTCCCGCTGGGAACGTGACCCAGGGTCGCTGTCGACGGGCCGCTCCGCCAGTATCCGACCCAGTGCAGCGGCCAGTGCCACCGGATCGTGCCGATCTGCGGAGCCATATTCAGCGACCCGGTCAAGGTACGCGCGCCCGCCGAGCTCGGCCGCGCACTGGTGCAGGCGGGCCGGAACCGGCACGGCGTCCACATCGGCCAGGACGGCGTGCACGGTGAAACCGGGTGGCGCATGGCCGGAGAGCACATGCAGGTGCTGTTCCGGGGAGAACCCCTCGGTCTCGCCGGGCTGCGGAGCCAGGTTGAGCACGAGCACCCGGCGCGCGTGCGTGTCGGTGAGCGCGCCGGCCAGCTTGGGGACCAGCAGATGCGGGAGCACGCTGGTGAACCACGAACCGGGGCCGAGCACCACCAGATCGGCCTCGTGGACCGCGTGCACCGCCTCGTCGCAGGCCTTCGGCTGCTCGGGCCGCAGCCGCACTTGGTGCACCCGGCCCGGCGTGCTGGCCACCGCGACCTGGCCCCGGATCCGCCGCAGCGTGTCCGGATCGTCGTCGAGCCCGGCCACATCGGCCTCGATGTCCAGCGGCTCGCCCGCCATCGGCAGCACCCTGCCCCGGACGCCGAGCAGCTGACAGGTCTGGTCCAGCACCGCGACCGGATCCGCCAGCACCTCCAGCAGGCCGGCCAGCACCAGGTTGCCCACCGCGTGCCCGGCCAGCGCCCCGGTGCCGCCGAAGCGGTGCTGGAACAGCCGTGCCCAGCCCTGCGCGTCGCTGTCCGTCGCGGCCAGCGCGGCCAGCGCCATCCGCAGGTCACCGGGCGGGAGGACGCCCAGCTCCCGGCGCAGCCTGCCGGAGGAGCCGCCGTCGTCGGCGACCGTGACGACCGCGGTGACGTCGTCGGTGATCCGGCGCAGCGCGGCCAGCGTGACGTACAGGCCGTGCCCGCCGCCCAGCGCGACGGCCTTGAGGCCGGGGGTGCAACCGTCGCCGGTCACTCCCTACCCACGTCCCGGTGCACGACCTTGACGCTGATCCCGTCCTCATCGGACAGCCGGGCGGCCAGTGCCTCGGAGACGGCCACGCTGCGGTGCTTGCCGCCGGTGCACCCCACCGCGAGCGTGAGATACCGCTTGCCCTCGCGCCGGTATCCCCCGCTGATCAGCCGCAACAGCGCCAGATAGCGGTCCAGGAACTCCTCCGCGCCCTCCTGGGAGAGCACGTAGTTGCGCACCTCGGCGTCCAGGCCGCTGAGGTCGCGCAGCTCGGGGATCCAGAACGGGTTGGGCAGGAACCGCATGTCGATCACCAGGTCGGCGTCCATCGGCAGGCCGTACTTGTAGCCGAAGGACAGCACCGTGATCCGGGTCCTGGTGCTGGCCTCTCCCCCGAACGCGTTCTCGATCTTGGCGCGGAGCTGGTGCACCGACAGCCCGGTGGTGTCCAGCACCAGGTCGGCCTCGTCGCGCAGCGGCGCGAGCAGCGCCCGCTCGGCGGCGATCCCGTCGGCGAGGCGCCCGTCGCCCTGCAGCGGATGGCTGCGCCGGACCTGCTCGAAGCGCCGGATCAGCACCGCGTCAGTGGCTTCCAGGAACAGCACCTTGGGCCGGTAGCCCCTGGCGTCCAGGTCCTTGATCACCGCGGCCAGGTCGTCGGTGAACGCCCTGCTGCGCACGTCCATGACCACCGCGACGCGGGTGACGACGCCCTGCGAGCGGGCCCCCAGGTCGACCATCGTGGACATGAGCTCGGGCGGCAGGTTGTCCACCACGAACCAGCCGAGGTCCTCCAGCACCTTGGCCGCGGTGCTGCGCCCCGCCCCGGACAGTCCGGACACCACGGCGACCTCGATGCCGCCCGGCTCGCCGCCGAACCGGTCCGGCTCGGTGCTGTGACGTTCAGACCCACTGTGACGTTCAGACCCGCTGTGACGTTCAGACCCGCTGTGACATTCAGACCCGCTGTGCTGGCGGATCCCCCCGCCGTACTCGGTCACGGTGCCTCCCCGTTCTCCCCTGCGAAACCTGCCGGACCTGCCGAACCTGCCGGACCACTGCCTGCCTGCGCGCCCAGCGCCGAGAGCACCGCCCGTGCGGTGCTCGGCCCCACCCCGGGTACCGCGGTGATCTCCTCGACGCTCGCCTGCCGGAGCTTGCGCAGCGACCCGAAATGCTTGAGCAGGGCGGTGCGCCTGCTCTGTCCCAGGCCCGCGACGTCGTCCAGCGCCGAGGCGGTCATCCGCGCGGAACGCTTCTGTCGGTGGTAGCTGATCGCGAACCGGTGCGCCTCGTCGCGCACCCGCTGCAGCAGGTACAGCGCCTCGCTGGTGCGCGGCAGGATCACCGGGTCGGCGTCGCCGGGCAGCCAGACCTCCTCGAGCCGTTTGGCCAGCCCGGCGACCGCCACGTCGGTGATCCCGAGCTCGAACAGCGCCTCGGCCGCTGCCGCCACCTGCGCCGGGCCGCCGTCGACGACCAGCAGGTTCGGCGGGTAGGCGAACTTGCGCGGGCGGCCGGTCTCGGGATCGATCCCGCCGCGCACCGGAGCATCTCCCGGCTCGCCGCCGGTCTCGCCCCCTGGGGCATCGGTGGTTTCGGTCTCGGGTTGTCCGGTCTCGCGCAGGTACCGGGCGAACCGGCGGCGGACCACCTCGGCGATGCTGGCCACGTCGTCGGACCGGCCGCCCCCCGCCGCGTCCTTGATGGCGAACCGCCGGTAGTCGGACCTGCGGGCCAGGCCGTCCTCGAAGACCACCAGCGAGGCGACCACGTCGCTGCCCTGAACGTGGCTCACGTCGATGCACTCGATGCGCAACGGGGCGGTGTCCAGGCCGAGGTAGTCGTGTATCTCCTGCAGTGCCGCGGATCGCGCGGTGAGATCGCCCGCGCGGCGCAGTTTGTGCTGGGTGAACGCCTCCGCCGCGTTGCGGGCCACGGTGTCGGCCAGCGCCCGCTTGTCGCCGCGCCGGGGCACCCGCAACCTGACGCGGGAACCGCGCAGCCCGCTGAGCCAGTCGGTGACCGCGTCGGCGTCCTCGGGCAGCTCCGGCACCAGCACCTCGCGCGGCACCGGCTGGTTCGCGTCGTCGGCGGCGCCCGCCAGCGCGGCCTGTTCGCCGTAGAACTGGGTGAGGAACTGGCCGACCAGGCCCGGCAGGTCGATCTGGTCCACCTTCTCGATCACCCAGCCGCGCTGGCCACGGACCCGCCCGCCGCGCACGTGGAACACCTGCACCGCGGCTTCCAGGTCGTCGGACGCGAACGCGATCACGTCGGCGTCGGTGCCGTCGCCGAGCACCACGGCCTGTTTCTCCATCGCCCTGCGCAGCGCACCGAGATGGTCGCGCAGCCGCGCGGCCCGCTCGAACTCCAGGTCGGCCGACGCCGCCGCCATCTCCCGTTCCAGCCTGCGGATCATGTTGTCGGTCCGGCCGGAGAGGAAGTCACAGAACTCCTCGACGATGACGCGGTGCTCCTGCGCGCTGACGTTGCCGATGCACGGTGCCGAGCACTTGTCGATGTAGCCGAGCAGGCAGGGCCTGCCGATCTGGCCGTGTCGCTTGAAGACCCCGTTGGAGCACACCCGCGCGGGGAACACCCTGGTGAGCAGGTCGAGGGTCTCGCGGATGGCCCAGGCGTGCGCATAGGGGCCGAAGTAGCGCACGCCCTTGCGCCGGGCGCCGCGGGACACGTGCAGCCGCGGGTACTCCTCGTTCAGCGTCACCGCCAGCACCGGATACGACTTGTCGTCGCGGTAGCGCACGTTGAACCGCGGGTCGTATTCCTTGATCCAGTTGTATTCCAGCTGGAGTGCCTCGACCTCGGTGCCGACCACGGTCCACTCCACCGAGGACGCCGTGGTGACCATCTGCCGGGTGCGTGGATGCAGCCCGGCGAGGTCGGCGAAGTACGAGTTCAGCCTGCCGCGCAGGCTCTTCGCCTTGCCGACGTAGATCACCCTGCGGTGCTCGTCGCGGAATCGGTAGACCCCCGGCTCGTCCGGGATCGTTCCCGGCGCCGGGCGGTAGGTGGAGGGATCAGCCATCGCACGTCAAGGATATTCGGCCGACGGCGTGGCGCCGCGCTGCCGCGTTCGCGAGGCGCGTCGGGGTGGTCCGGTTCACCGGGACCGCAGCGCCAGCAGACCGGCGACGACTCCGTCCAGGGTGTCCGCGGCCACCGTGGGCCGGTCGAACACGGCGGGCAGCTCCCCGTCGAGCCGGGTGACGTACCCCGCGAGCAGGCCGGCGCGCAGCGCGCCGTGGGTGTCCCAGGAGTGCGCCGCGATCAGGGCGGTGCGCCCGGGCTCGCTGCCCACCTGCTCGCACGCCCAGCGGTAGACCCGCGGCGGCGGCTTGAACGACTGCAGCAACTCGGTGGAGAGCACGCCGCGCAGGTGCGCGAGCACCCCGGCGCGCTCCAGCGCGCGCTCGGCGACCTGCGCGGAGCCGTGGGTGAAGGCCCAGGCGGGCACGCCCGCCTCGGCCAGCGCACCGAGCGCGGGCGCCACGTCGGGGTACGCGGGCAGCGCGGCGAACCCGGACAGCACGTGCTCCACCTCGGCGCGGGAGAGCGTGTTGCCCGAGACGGTGCGCAGCGCGGCGGCGGCGACCTCGCCGAACGGCGGCGCCGGGCCCGCCGCGGTGAGCGCCATGCCGTCGCGCAGCAGCCTGGTGAAGAACAACTCGAGTTCGTGGCCGGGTCTGCCGACCTCGATCAACCGCGCACGCAACGGCTCCAGCCGCAGGACGGTCTCGAAGACGTCGAACAGCACCACATCGGGCCGGTCGGGCATGGTGGCCGACCCTAGGCCCGAGCCGGGTCCCCGGCCAGCGCTATTCACCGGCCGGCGCTACTCCCCGGCCGGCGGCAGCGGAACCGGCTGCTGCGCAGGCGCCGGGACCGTTGCGAAACGCCGATCGCCAGGTGCTGGACGGTAGTGCTCGACACGGCGTAGCAGCGAGCGGATCCGCCATCCCCACCACGGCGCGAGCGCGTAACCCGGATAGGAGGCCAGCCAGCTCGCGCTGCCCAGGCTCACCGCGTCCGCGCCCGCCCAGAAGTACTCCCGGCAGTCGTCGAAGGTGCGGATCCCGCCGGTGGCGATCACCGGCAGCGTGACCCCCGCGTCGCGCAGCTCCGCCACCACCCGCAGCCCGATCGGCTTGATCGCCCGCCCGGAGAGCCCGCCGTAGCGGTTGGCGAGCCACGGCTCGCCGGTCTCGGGATCGAGCCGCAGCGCGCGCACCGTGTTGATCGCGGTGAGCGCGGAGACCCCGGCCGCGGCCGCCCGGCGCGCATGGCCGACGTAGTCGCGGTCCGGGGCGAGCTTGAGGATCACCGGATGGTTGCTGCGCGGCACCGCGTCGGCGAGGACCCCGTCCAGGATCGGCTCGAAGTCGTGCTCGACGTTCGGACAGGACACGTTGAACTCCACCGCGGCGATCGCACCCGGCTCGACCGCGGCGTTCACCGCGTCGACCAGCGTGACGAACTCCTCGGCGGAGAACCCGCCCACCGAGATGATGGTGTTCTGCGCACGGGTCCGCGGGTAGTAGTCCCGCAGGTACGCCTCGATGCCGACGTTGCACCAGCCGAAAGCGTTGACCCAGCCGGCGTCGGCGCGGCGCAGCACCGTGGCGTAGCGGCGCAGCAGGCCGGGCAGCTCCCGCAGCGGCCAGTCGGTGCGGTTGGTGAAGTGCCCGTCGCGCGGCCCCACGGTGAGCGTCCTGGTGGTGACCGCGCCGAACCGCTCCAGCGGCACGAACCGGGAGAGCGGGCTCATCCCGTACGGCACCAGGCCAGGGTCGGCGGCACCGTAGCCGAGCAGGCTGGACGAGGTCACCAGCCGGTTGCGCAGCCGGATGTCGCCCAGCCGGACCTCACTCACCCGGCGCTCCCTCGCTGCCCGGTCCGCCGTCGGGCCCCGTGCCGCCCGGGGGCACCGCAGGCGCGGTGTGTTCGGCGTGCGCCGCGCGCAGGCCGCGGATGGCCCGCACCGCGTGCCTGCCGTCGGCGGCCTGGATGGCCATCACCGCGATGTACTCGTCGTCGGGCAGCTCCAGCCGCGCCCACGGGGCACCCTCGGGAAAGGACACCCGCAGCACGAGGTCCCAGGCGATGGTGCGGGTGCCCAGCAGGTTGCGCACCTGGACACCCTGGTCGCCGGTGCGGACCAGCGGGCGGGCGAACAGCAGCGCGGCGCCGGCCAGCAGCAGCCCCAGCAGCACCATCGCGACCTGGTCGGAGGTGCGGAAGTAGACCCCGGTGGGGGTCCGCCGCAGCAGGACGGCGACCACCGTGAACACCGCGACCAGGAACACCGCGGCGGCCACCGCGATACGGCGGGCCTTGCGCGGGCGCGCCTCGAACGCGCCGGTGCCGCTCATGCCACCCCCCAGCGGGCCCGGCGCAGGCCGCGCAGCGCCAGTGCGGTCTCCAGCGCGGCGGCACACGACTGGAAGCCCTTGTCCTCCGCCGAGTCCGCCAGCCCGCACCGGTCCAGGGCCTGCTCCTCGGTGTCGCAGGTGAGCACCCCGTTGCCGACCGCGGTCTCCTCGTCCAGCGCGACCCGGGTGAGCCCGCTGGTCACGGATTCGCAGACGTACTCGAAATGCGGGGTGCCGCCGCGGATCACCACGCCCAGCGCGACCACGGCGTCGTGGTGGCGGGCGAGTTCCTGGCAGACCACGGGCAGCTCGATCGCGCCCGGCACCCGGACCACGGTCGGCTTGGCGATGCCCGCCTCGGTGGCGGCGGCGATCGCCCGGTCCAGCAGCGCGGTGGTGATGCGCTCGTGCCAGCGGGTGGCCGCGATGCCCAGCCGCAGGTCCGCGCACCGGGGCAGCTCGATGACAGGGAGGCCGGTTCCGCTCACAGCGCTATCCCATCAGGTCCGTCCTGCCGGTCACGGCGCGACCCCGCCCGCCGGGTCCAGCCCGTCCAGGTCGTGGCCCATCCGGTCCCGTTTGGTGCGCAGGTAGTGCAGGTTCTCCGGGTTCGGCCGGATCGGCAGCGGCACCCGGCCGGTGATGGTGAGGCCGTAGCCCTCCAGTCCGGCCCGCTTGGCCGGGTTGTTGGTGAGCAGCCGCATCGACCGCACCCCGAGGTCGACCAGGATCTGCGCCCCGGTGCCGTAGTCGCGCGCGTCGGCGGGCATGCCGAGGGCGAGGTTGGCGTCGACGGTGTCCGCGCCCGCGTCCTGGAGCTGGTAGGCCTGCAGCTTGTGCATCAGCCCGATGCCGCGGCCCTCGTGGCCGCGCACGTAGAGCACCACGCCGCGGCCCTCGGCGGCGACCGCGGCCAGCGCCGCGTCCAGCTGCGGGCCGCAGTCGCAGCGCAGCGAGCCCAGCACGTCACCGGTGAGGCACTCGGAGTGCACCCGGACCAGGACGTCCGCGCCGTCCCCGATCTCGCCCGCCACCAGCGCCACGTGCTCGACCCCGTCGAGCACCGAGTCGAACCCGATCGCGGTGAACTCGCCGTGCACCGTCGGGATGCGGGCCTCGGCGACCCGCTCCACCTGCTTCTCGAACCGGCGGCGGTAGGCGATGAGGTCGGCGATGGTGATCAGCGCCAGGTCGTGCTCGGCGGCGAACACCTCCAGCTCCTCGCGCCGGGCCATGTCGCCGGACTCCTTGGCCGACACGATCTCGCACAGCACGCCCGCCGCGGGCAGCCCCGCCATCCGGGCCAGGTCCACCGAGGCCTCGGTGTGCCCGGGGCGGCGCAGCACACCGCCCTCCTTGGCGCGCAGCGGCACCACGTGGCCGGGGCGCACGAAGTCCACCGACTTCGCGTCCGGGTCGGCGAGCAGCCGGATGGTGTGCGCGCGGTCCGCCGCAGAGATCCCGGTGGTGATGCCTTCCCGGGCGTCCACCGTGACGGTGTACGCGGTGCCGCGCTTGTCCTGGTTGGTGTGGTACATCGGCGGCAGGTCCAGCCGGTCGCAGTCCTCGCCGGTGAGCGAGACGCAGACATAGCCCGAGGTGTAGCGGACCATGAAGGCCAGCAGCTCAGGCGTGGCGCGCGCGGCGGCGAAGATCAGGTCGCCCTCGTTCTCCCGCTCCTCGTCGTCGACCACGATCACCGGCCGCCCGGCCGCGATGTCGGCGATCGCCCGATCGATTGCTGCGAAGCCGCTCTCCGTCATCGAACCTCCTCCACCGCATCATCCCCCAGGGCCGCGTCCGGCTGGGGCCGATGTGCCGAGGACAACCGCTCGACATACTTGGCGATCACGTCGACCTCGAGGTTCACCTGCTCCCCCGGCTGCCGCCCGCCCAGGGTGGTCAGCCCGCGGGTGGTCGGGATGAGCCCGATGGAGAACTCGTCGGTGCCCGCCTCGATCACCGTGAGCGACACCCCGTCCACCGTGACGGAGCCCTTCTCGACGAGGTAGCGGGACAGCCCGGCGGGCAGGCCGATGCGGACCAGCTCCCACGGCGCCGAATCCTGCGGCGGGGTGCGGGACAGCACGGTCCCGGTGCCGTCCACGTGGCCCTGCACCAGGTGCCCGCCGAGCCGGTCCCCCAGCTTCGCGGCACGTTCCAGGTTCACCGGGTCGCCCACCGCGGCCGAGGCCAGCGTCGAGCGGCGCAGCGTCTCGCCGATCACGTCCGCGGTGAACACCCCGTCCTCGACCTCGACGACGGTCAGGCACACGCCGTTGACCGCGATCGAGTCGCCGGGGCGGGCGTCGGAGCTGACCAGCGGTCCGCGCACGGCCAGCCGGGCCGCGTCGGGCGCCTCGTCCCGTCCGACCAGCTCTCCGAGCTCCTCGACGATTCCGGTGAACACGCCTCACCCCTCCTCGACGTCGGGGTCGGCTGTCCAGGGGACTGCGCTGACCCGGACGTCCGGTCCGCTCATGCCGATCTCCTCCACGCGCAACCGGAGGATCTGGTCCAACGTTCCCACTCCGGTGCCTGCCAACGCCGCCGGACCGGCGCCGAGCAGCGCCGGGGCGAGGAAGGCCAGCACCCGGTCCACGCAGCCGGCCGCGAGGAACGACCCGGCCAGCGTGGGCCCGCCCTCCAGCAGCACGTCGACGACATCCCGTTCGCCGAGCCGCGCCAGCGCCGCCGCCGGGTCGTGGCCGCCGACCAGCACCGTCTCCGCGGTGTCGTCGAGCACCCTGGCCGACGCGGGTATCCGGCGGTCGCCGAGCACCACCCGCAGCGGCTGGCGCGCGGCCCGGCTGCCGTCCGGCTCCCGCGCGGTGAGCTGCGGGTCGTCGACGAGCACGGTTCCGGTACCGGCGACGATCGCGTCCACCACGGCGCGCAACCGGTGCACCTCGGCACGCGACTGCGCTCCGCTGATCCACCGGCTGGTGCCGTCCGGGGCGGCGGACCTGCCGTCCAAGGTGGCGGCGAACTTCCAGGTGACGTGCGGGCGGCCGGTGCGGACCCAGTGCAGCCAGGCCCGCAGCGGACCCCGGCGCACCTCGTCGGCCAGCAGGCCCTGCTCGGCGCGCACCCCGGCCGAGCGCAGCGCGGCCGCTCCCCCGGCGCCCGCCGGGTGCGGATCGGCCACCGCGTAGTGCACCTCGGCGATGCCGGCCGCGAGCAGCGCCTCGGCGCAGGGCGGGGTCCGGCCGTGCTTCGCGCAGGGTTCCAGGGTGACCACCGCGGTGCCGCCGCGGGCGCGCTCGCCCGCCTGCGCCAGTGCGCGGACCTCGGCGTGCGGGCCGCCCGGCGGGGCGGTGGCGCCCGCGCCCGCGGTCCGGCCCGCCCGGTCCAGCACCACGCAGCCCACCGGCGGGTTCGGGCTCGTGGTACCGCGGACCAGCTCCGCGGCGGCGACGGCGTCGCGCATCGCGGCCGCCAGCACGCCGCGACGCGAGGGGGCGTCCTCGTCCGGGCGGCCCCGCGGGTCCGGCGCGGTCATGGCACCAGCTTGCTCACCGGCACGGCGCTCACGACAGCGCCGCAGCCCGGATGACGGCGGGTGTCACCGTCCCTGGTGCGCCGCGGCCTGCGCGCGCAGTGCCTCCACTGCCTGCTCGGGGTCGGCTGCGCCGTAGACCGCGGAACCGGCGACGAAGCAGTCCACACCCGCTTCCGCGGCCTGTTCGATCGTGTCGGCGTTGATCCCGCCGTCGATCTCCACGAGCACGTTGAGGTGTCCGGTGTCCACGAGGCGGCGGGCGGTGCGCACCTTGTCCAGCACGTCGGCGATGAACGACTGCCCGCCGAAACCGGGCTCCACGCTCATCACCAGAAGCGTGTCGTAGTGCTTGAGCGTCTCCACCCAGGGCTCCAGCGGGGTCTTCGGCTTGATCGACAGACCCGCCTTCGCGCCCGCCGCGCGCAGGTCCTTCGCGAGCTTCACCGGGTCCTCGGCGGCCTCCGCGTGCACCGTGACGTTGTAGGACCCGGCCTCGGCGTACCCGATCGCCCACCGGTCCGGGTTGTCGATCATGAGGTGGCAGTCCAGCGGGATGTCGGTGTACTTCATGAGGCTTTTCACCACAGGTAGGCCGAGCGTGAGGTTGGGGACGAAATGCGCGTCCATCACGTCGACGTGCAGCCAGTCGGCGGTCGGTACCCGGTTGCACTCCTCGGCAAGCCGGGCGAAGTCGGCTGAGAGCAGGGAAGGCGCGATCATCGGCTCCTGGGACACGGTGTGCACGTTATCTCGCGCACACCGGCCGTCGCGGTGCGCCCCCGTACTCGACGTGCTGCGAGGGCGGCTGAACCGGAGCCGGTCCGAACCCGGACGCGGGGAGCAGAATCGTCGGTGCGGTGCGGCACGATGCGGACCACGACGGGTCCGGGCGGCGGGAGGTGCAGGGTGGCGACCTGGCGTGACGTGGTGGACACCGAGCCCGATTTCGCCAAGCGGGTGCAGCGGATCATGGACGCGTACCGGCACAAGACGCTCGCCACGCTGCGGGCCGACGGCGCACCGCGGATCAGCGGCATCGAGGCGTCGTTCATCGACGGCGAGCTGTGGTTCGGCTCCATGCCGGGTGCCCGCAAGGGCCGCGACCTGCTCCGGGATCCGCGTTTCGCGCTGCACAGCGGGTCGATCGCGCCGGCCAGGGGAGACGAGTCCCAGTGGCCGGGCGACGCCAAGATCAGCGGCCGGGCGGTGCCGCTGATCGACCCCGACCAGGTGGCCGCGATACTGCGCGCGATCGAGGGGCCTGCCGACCAGCCGGCCGACCTCTTCCGCGCGGACATCGCCGAGGTGGTGATCACCAGGGTCGGTGACCCGCCGGATCACCTGGTGATCGAACTGTGGCGGCCCGGGGCGCCGCTGCGGCGCACCACCCGGACCTGACCCGCCGCGCTCACCCGCCGCGACGCAGCAGCGCGCAGAACATGGCGTCGGTGCCATGGCGGTGCGGCCAGAGCTGCACCTGCGGACCGTCACCCAGCGCCGGGACCTCCGGGAGCAGCGCCCGGGCGTCCACCTGCTCCGCACCGGTACGCCGTACCACGTCGGCGACCACCCGGACGGTCTCGTCCAGGTGCGGCGAGCAGGTGACGTAGCCGACCACGCCGCCGGGACGGACCAGCCGCAGCGCCGCCACCAGCAGTTCACGCTGCAGCCGGACCAGCTCGGGGACGTCGGTGGCCCGCCGCCGCCAGCGCGCCTCGGGCCTGCGCCGCAACGCGCCCAGCCCGGTGCACGGGGCGTCCACCAGGACGCGGTCGAAGCTGCGTTCGGGCAGCCCGCTGTCGCGCCCGTCGACGACGTGCACCGTCACCGGAAGGCCGGCGCACGCCTGGTCCACCAGCCGGGCGCGGTGCTCGGCGATCTCGACCGCGTCCAGCATGGCGCCCTGGGTGGCGGCCAGCGCGCCGAGCAGCGCCGACTTGCCGCCGGGCCCGGCGCAGAGGTCGAGCCAGCGGGTGTCGCTGCCCTCGATCGGCGCGCGGGTCAGCGCCAGCGTCACCAGCTGGCTGCCCTCGTCCTGCACGTGGGCCAGGCGTTCGCGCAGCGGCGGCAGGTCGCCGGGATCGCCGCCCTCGGCCAGGTGCACGCCGTAGGGCGAGTAGGGCGCGGGCTCCCCACCGGTCAGCGCGGCCAGTTCCTCGGCGCTGATCTCACCGGGCCGGGCCGCGAGGTGCACCTGCGGACGGGCGTCGTCCGCGGCGAGCGCCGCATCCAGCTCCTCCCGGTCCCCGGCCAGTGCCTCGGCGAAGGCCTGCGCGATCCACTCCGGATGCGAATGCGTCATCGCGAGGTGACCGACCGGGTCGTCGTCCGCCGCGGGTGCCACCTGCGCCACCCAGGCCTGCTCGTCCTGCCGGCTGACCCGGCGCAGCACGGCGTTGACGAACCCGGCCGCCCCGCTGCCGCGGCTGGCGCGGACCAGGTCGACGGTGGCGGCGACGGCGGCGTGCGGCGGGACGCGGGTGCGCAGCAACTGGTAGCTGCCCAGGCGCAGGGCGTCCAATAGCTCACCGTCCACGTCGGCCAGCGGCCGGTCGGTGCAGACCTGCAGGATCGCGTCCAGCAGGCCCTGCGCCCGGCTCGTGCCGTAGCACAGCTCGGTGGCCAGCGCGGCGTCCCGGCCGGTGAGGCGCCGATCGCGCAGCAGGCCGGGCAGCACCAGGTTGACGTAGGCGTCGCGCTCGCGCACCGCGGCCAGCGCATCCAGCGCGGCCTGCCGGGGCGGGTCCTGCGCGGGCGGGCGCTGCGGGCCGGACCGCCTCTTCGGCGGGCCCGGCTGGCGGGGCCGCGACGGCCGTCTCGACGTCGTCACGGCAGCGGCCTCGCCGCGATGTCGGGGCTCACGAGAATCGCTCTCCTGGTTCGATCCGGGCGCCGCGCGCCCAGTCCGCGGCGGGCACCGCCCGCTTGCCCGGTGCGGTCACCTCACCGAGGCGCACGGCGCCGGACGCGGTGCCGACCAGCACCTCCCGCTTTCCCGCGCGCAGCTCACCGGGAGCCAGGTCGTCGTCCGCGTCCGCGGGCTGCACCGGCCCGAGGCCCATGCGCAGGTCGCGGAACCACGCCCAGGCGCCGGGTGCCGGGGTCATGGCGCGAATCTGGCGGTCCACCGCGAACGCGGGAGCGGTGAAGTCCACCCGCGCGTCGTCGGCGGTGAGCTTGGGTGCGTAGGAAACCCCGTCGGCAGGCTGGGGCACCGGTTCCAGCGCGCCGGCGTCGATGCCGTCCAGGGTGGATCCGAGCAGGGTGGCGCCGGCGTCGGCCAGCCGGGCCAGCAGCTCACCCGCGGTGTCGCGGGGGCGGATCTGTTCGGTGACCGTCCCGTACACCGGGCCGGTGTCCAGGCCCTGCTCCAGCGCGAACGTGCTGGCGCCGGTGATCTCGTCGCCGTGGCGTATCGCCGCGTTGACCGGAGCGGCGCCGCGCCACGCGGGCAGCAGCGAGAAGTGCAGGTTGACCCAGCCGTGCACCGGGATGTCCAGCGCGGCTCTCGGCACCAGGGCGCCGTAGGCCACCACCGGGCAGCAGTCCGGGGCGAGTGCCTCCAAGCGCGCCAGGAAGTCCGGCTCGGACGGCCTGCGCGGGGTGAGCACCTCCACACCGGCCTCGTCGGCCAGTTCCGCCACCGGTGAGCGGACGTTGCGCCGGCCCCGCCCGGCCGGTGCGTCGGGCCGGGTGACCACCGCGACGACCTTGTGCCGATCCGAGCCCAGCAGCGCCCGCAACGAGGGCACCGCCACCTCCGGTGTGCCTGCGAACACCAGCCGCACCGCTCAGCGCACCTTCCCGAGCAGCGGGTGCGGGCTCACCTTGACCACCGGCTCCTGGACGCCGAACCAGCGCGCCTGCCGGATCTCCCGCATGGCCTCCTTGCGGGTCTCCGGGTCGAGCCGGTCGACGAACAGCACGCCGTCGAGATGGTCGGTCTCGTGCTGGATCGCTCTGGCCAGGTTCTGCGTGCCGTGGACCTCGACGGGCTCGCCGTGCTGGTTCAGACCGCGCGCCACCACGTGCAGGTGGCGTTCGCATTCCCAGGACAGCCCCGGGATCGACAGGCAGCCCTCCGGCCCCTCCTGCCTCTCGTCTCCCTCGGCCTCCCAGGTCGGGTTGACCAGGTGCCCGATGAAGCCCTCCGTGTTGTAGGTGAACACCCGCAGCGAGACGCCGAGCTGGGGCGCCGCGAGACCGGCACCGCCCTCCTCGGTCATGGTGTCCCAGAGGTCGCGGACCAGGTTGCGCAGTTCCTTGTCGAAGTCGACGACCTCGTCCGCACGGGCGCGCAACACCGGGTCGCCGAAGAGCCGGATGGGCTGAACGGGCATCCCGCCAGTATGCCCGCTGCGCCGTGGGAGGCTGCGCCGCGGCAGGTTGTCCCGGCGCCGCCCCGCTACGCCAGTGCCACCGGGTCGAGCTCCACCCGCAGCGGATCTTGGAGCTTGCGCGCACTGCGCCCGGCCTGCAGCGCCGCCAGCGTGGTCGCCAGCGCCCGGCCCTGGGCGCGCGGGACCCGGGCCAGCAGCCGCTCCCGGTCGCCGTCGGGCCCGGTTCTGCCCGCGGGCAGCGGCACCGGCCCCAGCAGCTCGCCCCCCGGTGGCAGCTCCAGCTTCTCGGCCAGCTCGGCCAGCGTGTCCGGCGTGCCGTCCAGCGCGGCGAAGCGCACCGCGGGCGGGAAACCGAGCTCGGTGCGCGCGGCCAGCTCCGCGGCGGCGTGCCCCGCCGGGTCCCACCGCACCAGCGCCTGCACCGCGGTGAGCGAGGCCTCGGCGACCACCACCACCCGGCCACCGGCACCGGCCGGCTCGACCATCGCCGCGGCGGTCATCCAGCGGCGCAACGCCTCCTCCGCGGCGCGCAGGTCCGGCCTGGCCAGCAGCGCGGCCGCGTCCAGCAGCAGCGCGGCGCCGTAGCGGGCCAGCGGTTCCGCGCCCGGCGTCGCCACCACCAGCGCGGGCCCGGCCGGGACCTCGGCGAGCACCTCACCGGCCCCTGAGCTGCGCAGCGTGACGCCGGGGAAGGCGCGGCCGAGCTCCTCGGCGGTGCGCCGGGCGCCGACGACCATGGCGCGCAGCCGCGGTGAGCCGCAGGCCGCGCACCGGTAGCCCACCTCGGCGACGCCGCACCACCGGCACGCCGGGTGCCCGACCGCGTCGGTCGGCAGCGCGAGCGGACCCGCGCAGCGACGGCACCGGGCGGGCGCACGGCACTGCCCGCAGGCCAGCGCGGGCACATAGCCGCGCCGGGGCACCTGCACCAGCACCGGTGCGTCCCTGGCCAGCGCCGCACGCGCGGCTTCGAAGGCCACGCCGGGGATCCGCGCGGCACGGGCGGCGGGATCGCGGGCCAGCTGGATGTCGTCCTCGCCGATCGCGGTGACCCGCGGCGCCGCCGCGCGCACCACGTCGCGGGGGGCGACGATCTCGTGTGCCCACCCGGTGTCCAGCGAGAGCTGCGTCTCGGCGGTGCGGGCATGTCCGGCGACGAGCAGGGCGGCGCCGCTGAGCGTCGCGCGCTGGCCCAGCACCAGCCGGGTGTGCGGGTAGGGCGCCCTCGGTTCGGCGTGCAGATCGTCACCGTCGTCCCACACCACCATCAGGCCCAGGTCCGCGACCGGGGCGAAGGCCGCCGCCCGGGTGCCGACCACGATGCGCACCGCGCCCCTGCGGACCGCCAGCCAGCGCCGGTACCGCCGCGCGGGGCCCAGATCGGCGGCCAGCGTCACCACCGCGTCCGGCCCGGCCAGCTCGGCGACCGCGGCGTGCATCCTGGCGGTGTCCCGGTGGTCGGGCAGCACCAGCAGCGCGCCGCGACCCGCGGCGGCGGCGGTGACCGCGGCCTCGGCGAGCCGGGCGGGCCAGTCCTCCCCCGGCAGCGCCTCCCAGCAGGCGTGTGCGGCCCGGCCCTGGTGCAGCGCGTCGAGGAAGGCCGGCCCGCGGGGATAGCGGTCCCAGCCCTGCGCGGGCGGCCGCTGCGGACGCTCCGCCAGCGCCGCCGGTGGCGCGGCCTCGGCCCGCGCATGCCGCGGCGGCACGGCGAGGCGCAGCACGTCGCTCATCGTGCCCGCGCAGCGGTCCGCCACGGCGCGGGCCAGCGCGGCGACCTCCGGGGAGAGCACCGGTTCCGGCGAGACCACCCGCTCCAGCCAGCCGAGGGCGCCGGTGTGGTCGGAGGTCTCCGCGCGTTCGAGCAGCCAGCCGTCCACCAGCCGCCCGGCGAAGCGCACCCGCACCCGGACACCGGGGACCGCGGCCTCGTGCAGTTCCTCGGGCACCTGGTAGTCGAACGGGCGGTCCAGATGGGCCAGCGAGGTGTCCACACACACCCGGGCCACCGGGACGGCCTGCGCGGGTCGCCGTCGGCCCGCGGCCGAGCCGGTGGTGCGGGTGCGTGCGGTCACGTCGGCTGTCTACCAGGGCGGGCGTGCTGCGCGGCGGCGCGGGAGCGGCGTCACCCGCCTGCGGCGGCCTTGAGCTCGTCGGCCCGGTCGGTGCGCTCCCACGGCACGTCCAGGTCGGTCCGGCCGAAGTGGCCGTACGCGGCGGTGGGCGCGTAGATGGGCCGCAGCAGGTCGAGGTCCCGGATGAGCGCGCCCGGGCGCAGGTCGAACACCTCGCTGATCGCGGTCTGGATCTTCTCCGGGTCCACGGTCTCGGTACCGAAGGTCTCCACGAACAGCCCCACCGGCGCGGCCTTGCCGATCGCGTAGGCCACCTGGACCTCGATCCGCGAGGCGAGCCCGGCGTGGACCGCGTTCTTGGCGACCCAGCGCATCGCGTATGCCGCCGAGCGGTCCACCTTCGAGGGGTCCTTTCCGGAGAACGCGCCCCCGCCGTGGCGGGCCATGCCGCCGTAGGTGTCGACGATGATCTTGCGACCGGTGAGCCCGGCGTCACCCATGGGTCCGCCGATGACGAACCGGCCGGTGGGGTTAACCAGCAGGCGCAGGTCGGAGGTGTCCAGGTCGAGGCCGTCCAGCTCCGGGCCCACCACCTGCTCGCGGACGTCCACCGCGAGCATGTGGTCCAGGTCGATGTCCGCGGCGTGCTGGCTGGAGACCACCACGGTGTCCAGCCGCACCGCACGCTCGCCCGCGTACTCGATGGTCACCTGGGTCTTGCCGTCCGGGCGCAGGTAGGGCAGCTGGCCGTTCTTGCGGACCGCGGTGAGCCTGCGGGCCAGCCGGTGCGCCAGCGCGATCGGCAGCGGCATGAGCTCCGGGGTGTCGGTGCAGGCGTAGCCGAACATCAGGCCCTGGTCGCCCGCGCCCTGCCTGCCGATCTCGTCGTCGAGGCCCTCGACGCGGCTCTCGTAACCGGTGTCCACGCCCTGGCCGATATCGGGTGACTGCGCGCCGATCGCGACGTTCACCCCGCACGAGTTGCCGTCGAAACCCTTCGCCGACGAGTCGTAGCCGATGTCGAGGATCTTGTCCCGGACGATTCCCGGGATGTCGGCGTAGGCCTGGGTGGTCACCTCGCCGGCGACGTGCACCTGGCCGGTCGTGACCAGGGTCTCCACCGCCACTCGGCTCCGCGGGTCCTTCGCGAGCAGCGCGTCCAGCACGGAGTCGCTGATCGCATCGCACATCTTGTCCGGATGACCTTCGGTGACGGACTCGCTGGTGAAGAGGCGACGGCTCACGGGAGCCCTTTCTGCCGACTACAGGTTGAATCGACCCTACCGCCGGTTGGGGGCTCTTCAAGGACCGCAGACCCCGGTGGCGAGCGCTCTTAACAGACGCACACCCGGTGAAGGGCGGG
>DASXOL010000104.1:0-3937 GCA_036494295.1 Pseudonocardiaceae bacterium | reverse complement strand
CCAATAGCCGGTGCCGGACAGCGGGCGCCGGACCGCGGGCGCCCGGAAGTACCGGCGCGCTAGCTGGCCGCGTGCTCCCCGATCAGGGCGCTGGCCTGGCGCGCCTGCTCGATGGTGGCCAGGTGCGCGGCGTCGAGCACCTCGAGTCTGGCGCGGGGAACTCCCGCGACGATGGTCTCCGCATGCGGCGCGACCGGGGTCGCCGGGTCGTGGGCTCCCGCGATCACCAGCGTCGGCACGATGATCTGGCCCAGCAGGTCGCGGCCGTCCCAGTCGGCGATCGCCTCGGCGCAGGACGCGTAGCCCTCGTCCGGCGTGGCGTAGATCATCCCCGCGGCGCGCTGCACCACGTCGTGGTGGCGGGCCGCCCAGTCCGGCGTGAACCAGCGCTCGACCACTCCCGCCGCGATCGACGCGGTGCCCTCGGCGCGCACCGCGGCGGCGCGGTCCAGCCACGGCGCCGGGTCGTCGAAATGGGCGCTGGTGCAGCACAGCGTCAGTGACGTCAGCCGCTGCGGAGCATGTGCGCCGAGCCAGATGCCCACCATGCCGCCCAGCGACAGCCCGCAGAACGCGACCCGATCGATCCCGAGCCGGTCCAGCAGCGACAGCACGTCACCCGCCAGCTCCGAGATCGCGTACGGGCCTTCCGGTGACGGCGACTCGCCGTGGCCGCGGTGGTCGTAGCGCAGCACCCGGAACTGCCCGGACAGCGCGTCGGACTGGGGATCCCACATCCGCAGGCTGCTGCCCAGGGACCCGGCGAACACCACCACCGGGGCGTTCGACGGACCGCTGAGCTCGTAGTGGACCTCGACGCTGTTCATGCGTTGCACCCTCATTCCCTCGCCAAGCGCCGAAGCGGAACAAGTGAGCCCGCGCCGGATGTCGGCGCGGGCTCGTCAGGACGGCCACGTTGTAAGGACCACGGTTTGGGGTGAGTGACGGGATTCGAACCCGCGACATCCTGGACCACAACCAGGTGCTCTACCGACTGAGCTACACCCACCATGCGGCGGCGGATCACCGGCGCCGCTGACAATGGTAGCGGGCCGCTCCAGCGCCTTCGCCCCCGGTTACTCCCCGGGAATCTCCTCGAACACCGCCCTGGCCGCTGCCTGGGCTTCCTCCGAGCTCGGACCGGGTTCGGGCACCAGGACGGTGCGCCGGTAGTAGGCGAGCTCGCGGATCGACTCGGTGATGTCGGCCAGCGCCCGATGCGACAGGCCCTTGGCCGGCTGGGCGTAGTAGACCCTCGGGTACCAGCGCCTGCACAGCTCCTTGATCGACGACACGTCCACGATCCGGTAGTGCAGGTGCGCGTCGAGCAACGGCATGTACCGGGCGATGAAGGCACGGTCGGTGGCCACCGAGTTCCCGGCCAGCGGGGCGCTGCGCGCATCGGGCACCCACTGGCGGATGTAGTCCAGCACCTGCTGTTCGGCCTCGGCGACGCTCGTCGTCGCCCTGCGGACCGCCTCGGTGAGCCCCGACTTCGCGTGCATCTCGCGCACCACGTCCTGCATCCCGTCCAGCTTCGCCTCCTCGGCGTGGATCACCACGTCGACACCGTCGCCGAGCACCCGGAGTTGCCCGTCGGTGACCAGCGCGGCGATCTCGATCAGGACGTCGTTCTCGACGTCGAGGCCGGTCATCTCGCAGTCGATCCACACAAGACGGTCGTTCATTCGGGGGAGCCTAATGTGCGCAGCGCTCCTACCGCTGCTGCGGTCAGGTCGACATTCCGTGCCGAAGCCGACGCAAAGCGCCTCGACTGGATCAATCGGCAGCGCTCCGTAACGGCGCGGACACCGATTCGCCACGATCCAGGAAGGGCGTGAGCAGGCCGGGGACCGCCTCGTCGGCGACGGCGAGGCCGGCCGCGACGTCGACGTCGACCACCTTGTACGCGCCGTGCCCCGCCGCGGTGGTGGCGGCCAGCGTGACCAGCCCGGAGCGGCGCTGGAAGATCGTCTGCGACACCGTCCAGCCGATCACCCCGGACCGCTGCAGCGCCACCGTGCGGCGCACCCCCGCGCCGTGCCTGCTGACCAGGTAGCTGCCGGTGAGGGTGTGACCGAGATTGCGGTAGGCGTCCACGCCCAGCAGCACCGTCAGCGGCAGCGCCGCGAGCGCGATCCAGGCCACCCAGGACGGCAGCGGCGCGAACCACAGCACCGCCGCGACCGCCAGCACCGGCACGACCGCGCGGACCAGCCGTCTGCGCAGTGCGGCGCGTGGGTGCGCGCGCAGCCCGGCCCGGGTCGGCGAGGGGTGCTCGTCCAGCACGGCGCCCGCCACCCGGTGCGCCTCCTCCAGCGGAGCGGGCGGCAGCAGCGAACCCCTGCTCTTGCCGCGCCTGCCTCCCAGTCCGGTGGCCACCGCCATCGCGCGGGCACCCTGCCCGATCCGCAGCAGCAACGGCTGCTCCACCTCGACCCCGCGCAGCCTGCGCTCCTCCAGCGACACCGAGCGGGTGGTGAGCAGCCCGTGGCGGACCCGCAACGTGCCCCCGGGCTCCCGCACGAGCCGGAACCGCCACCACGCCTCGACGAAGATCAGCAACGAGCCCAGCACCGCGACCATCAGCACCACCAGCGCGAACAGCGTGATGCCCAGCCACAGTGGGGCGGTGGTCAGCTCGTCGCCGACACCGCCGATCTTCGTGACGTCGGTGGGGTCGACGCCGAGATCGCCGACGAACTGCGCGAACGCACCGGCGACCGCGCCGACCGCCACCAGGCTCGACACCGTGAGCGGTGCGAAGCGCAGCCAGGACCAGTCCAGCGTGGCGAGCACGGTGCCGTCCGCCTGCTCGGTCTCGGCGGTGAGCTGTGCGCCGGGGGCGTGCCCGCCGGAGCGCTGCGCCTTCGCGCGTTGCAGCAGGCGGGTGCGCAGCCGGTCGGCTTCCGCGGCGGCCACCGCGTCCAGGCTCAGCTCACGGGACTCGGTGCCTTCGGTGCGCTCCCCGGTGCCGATCTTCACCACGGACAACCCGAACAGCTGGTGCACCGGCCCCGCGGTGAGGTCGACGCTGCGGATCCGGTCCAGCGGCGTGGACCGGGCGTTGCGGAACAGCAGTCCGTGGCGCAGCTCGACGCGTTCCCCGGTGATCCGGTACCGGGTGGTCAGCCAGCGCAGCAGCCCGAAGCTCACCACGATGCCCACCCCGGACAGCAGCCCGTAGAACCGCCCGTTCAGATCGTTTCCGCCGACCACGAGCACCACGAGGATCGCGGGCAGGAACCCCATGAGCTGGCGCAGCGGGTGGACCGCGAGCATCCGCGGATCGAGGCGCTGCCACTCCGCCGCCGCGTCCATGCCCTGCGGCGCCGCGTCGGCGGTGTCGAGGCCGGTCGCGGGGCCGGTCTCGGGGTGCTCGGTCATGTGGCGTCACCCGGCGTGGCCTGCGTGGTCTCGGTGAGGTGCCGGACCAGGTCCAGCGCCAGCGCGTGGTCCAGCCCCTCCAGCCGCAGCGGGCCCGCCGCCGAGGCCGTGGTGACCGTGACCGTGGCGAGCCCCAGCACCTGCTGCAACGGCCCGCGCTCGGTGTCGACGGTCTGGATCCGCGACATCGGCGCCACCCGCCACTCCTGGCTGATCCAGCCCGCCGAGGTGTACACGGCGTCGTCGGTGGCCTCCCAGCGGTGCACCCGGAACCGCCACCTCGGCATCACCACGACATAGCCCGCGCCGAGCACGGCGACCGCGACGGTGCAGAGCACGAGCCAGAAACGCAGGTCGGGGAACACGACGACGCAGACGATCAGCGGAACCAGCAGCACGAGCTGGCTGATGAGCGCCTGGATGGTCCACCAGGTCTTCGCCCGCGCACTGACCCGATGGCGCGGCGGGCGCAGGCGCACCATCTCGGACGGCCGTGCGCCACCCTGGTCCCCGTGGACCCGGGTGGGGTCACCGGTGTCGACGCCGCTCA
>DASXOL010000103.1:0-17871 GCA_036494295.1 Pseudonocardiaceae bacterium | reverse complement strand
AACGGCGACACGTTGTCGGTGATGGCGGAGCTGCCGCGCATCCTGGCGGCCAACGCGTTCGGACCGGCCATCGGCTCGGGACGGTTCCAGACGATGGAGCCGTCCCGAGCGGAGGCACATCGGCGCCACGTCGAGGCGCTGGTGTCCGACGTGGCACTCTCCAATGTCAGCGAGCGGTCCGATGCGCAGCTGGACGAGGCGCTGGCGGCCTACACGGCCGAGGAGAGTTCGGTGTCCCAGCGCCGCCGCGAGGTGCAGGTGGTGATGGACACCATCAATGCCGAGATCGGCTCCCGCTACGCCCGCGGCGACGCCTCGGTGGACGACCTTCTCGCGGAGCAGAGCAGACCCGCCACGGATCTCCCGGACCAGGGAACCCGCTGAGGCGCAGAGTCAGGCGCGGCCCCTGATCCGCAGTGCGGTACCGATCAGCAAGCCGATCACGCCGAGGGCCACAACGGTCGCGGCGACCCAGGACAGGGGCTCACCACTGGACGTCGACAGCGCCAGAACGTACATGCCACCTCCTCCTGTGCGGCGGGACGAGTCCCGCTTCGGTCGGTCGGGAGTGTGTCACACAGCGCTATCGGTTCCGGGCACCCCGTCCGGGTAACACCCCGCGCCGCACTCCGAACGGCTTAACCGTGCCACTCGAACGCAGCAAGCTCGGACCAGAAATCGTGCAGGCGCTCGTAGGTGAGCGCCACCGTCTCGGTGTCGCCTGCCTCCAGCGCGTCCACCGCGGTGTGCACGTCGGCGGCCGAGTCGTCGGTGGCGAGCAAGTCGTCGTCCATGAGCTGCACCAGCCCGCCGTAGTCGAGCTCGACGACCGACCCCTCGTCGAAGTGGCCCAGCCAGCGCCCGAGGTCGCGCAGTATCCGCGCCGGGCCCTCCTCGCCGAGCGCGTCCCGGGTGATCGCGCAGGCACGGTCGGCGCGGTCCCGGGCCGCGGGCAGCGCGGCGTGCCAGCACACCCGCCGGGCGGGGTCCGGCCGCGGCACGGCGCAGACCTGGCGCGATGCCGGGTCGACCACCGCGAACCAGGGCAGCGGGACCGTCCAGGTCGACGTCACCGTGTGGACCGCGGACCCGCTGCCTGCCATCGCCGCCCTGGCCCGCTCGAATGTCGCGGACGGCGCGCGGGGCAGCATCGCGGTGTGCAGGACCGGCGAGTCGTCGGCGAGGAAGCCGAGCAGCGCCGCGGCCGAGCGGGACCGCACGTCCAGCGGGCACACCAGCGGCACCGAGGCCGGCCTGGCGTCACCCTGCACGGCGGCGGTCCGGCGCAGGACGAGCACGTCGGCGGGGCCTTCGGGCGCCGCGGAGCCGTCCGCGCGCTCACCGGGCAGCAACCGCGGCGGCACCGCCAGCTGTGAGCGCAACCACAGCTCACGTTCCCGGTGCCCGGTGTGCACCGGATCGAGCGATCCGTTCTCGATCGCCCGCTGCAGCCCGGCACGTCTCAGCCGGGGGAAGGCCTCCAAGGGTTCGTAAACCCGCAGATAGGCCACGAACGGCGGGAGCACATCCGCATGGTGCCATCCGGCCCCACACCAGGGTGTGACACCCACCGGGTGCCTCGTGCCACGTCGCATCCCACCCGGTGAACCCTGTACGGTGGGGCCAAGAGAAATTTCCCGAAAAGAACGGGGCCGCCGCTTCCCCCGGCCGCCCCGTCCCTGCGCGAGGGGGTCGAGCCATGGGGCGCGGCCGAGCCAAGGCCAAGCAGACGAAAGTGGCCCGGGAGCTCAAGTACAGCTCTCCCGCCACCGATCTTGAGGCCCTGCAACGAGAGCTGTCAGGCGACAACGGCAGCCGAGGCGACCACGACCGCGTCGTCGACTCCTACGACGACGAGTACGACGAGTACCGCCGCTGACAACATCGCGCTTTCCCGCGTCGCCGACCTCCACAGTCGCTGAGCGCGGTTCAGAACCGAGGGTGCTCGCCGTGTAGCACAGCCCGCTCGGCGTTCTTGGCGTTCGCGTCGACACCGACGTCGCACGCCTTCCGCACCTCGCCGAGCACCCAGGCCGGCACGTGCCGGGCGGTGAGGACGGCCATCGCGCGGTCCACGTCGTCGGGGTGTACCACGGCGACCATGCCGACGCCCATGTTGAAGGTGCGCTCCATCTCCGCGCGGTCCACCTTGCCGCGGCGGGCGATCAGGGCGAACTCCGCGGCGGGCGTCCAGGTGCCGCGGTCCAGCACGGCGACCAGGCCGCGCGGCATGACCCGCGCCAGGTTCGCCGCGAGTCCCCCGCCGGTCACGTGCGCGAAGGTGCGGACCTCGGTCTCGGCGACCAGCGCGAGGCAGTCCTTGGCGTAGATCCTGGTGGGTTCCAGCAGCTGCTCGCCCAGCGTGCGGTCGAACTCCTCGACGTGGCCGTCCAGCGGGAGGCGGGCCAGGTCCAGCAGCACGTGGCGGGCCAGCGAGTAGCCGTTCGAATGCAGCCCGGACGAGCCCATCGCGACCACCACGTCACCGGGCCGGACCTGATCGGGGCCGAGCAGCTCGTCGGCCTCGACGACGCCGACACCGGTCGCGGACAGGTCGTAGGCGCCCTCGGTCATCAGCCCGGGATGCTCGGCGGTCTCCCCGCCGAGCAGCGCGCAGCCCGCCTGCACGCACCCCTGCGCGATGCCCGACACGACCGCGGCGATCCGTTCCGGGACCACCTTGCCGACCGCGATGTAGTCCTGCAGGAACAACGGTTCGGCGCCGCACACCACGAGGTCGTCGACGACCATCGCCACCAGGTCGAGGCCGATGGTGTGGTGGACGTCCATCTCCTGCGCGATGGCGACCTTGGTGCCGACGCCGTCGGTGGAGGACGCCAGCACCGGCTCGCGCCAGCGGTCCAGCTTCAGCTTGAACAGCCCGGAGAAGCCGCCGATCCCGCCCAGCACCTCGGGGCGGCTGGCCCGCTCCGCATGCGGCCGCAGCTGGGCGACAGCTTCCTCACCTGCGGCGATGTCCACGCCCGCGGCGGCATAGGTCGAGTGGTTGTCGGTGTCGGTCATGCGTGCGAACTCCAGGACCCGTGTCTGGTGTGCGTTCGAGTGCCCTGCCGGTGGTGACGGATCACGCTACCGGGTCAGGGCCGTCGCAGCGCGTCCTCGGCGCCGTAGGCCACACCCACCGCGGGCTCGGCGTCACCCGCGACGCCCCGCTCCACCGCGACGAGATCTTCCAGCAGATGCTTGCCGATGGCCTCGCTCGGCGGCAGCGGGATGGGGTAGTCGCCGTCGAAGCAGGCCGCGCAGAGCCGGGTCCGTGGCTGCTCGGACGCGGAGACCAGGCCGTCCAGGCTGACGTAGCCGAGGGTGTCGGCACCGATGGAGCGGCGCACGCCGTCGATGTCGGCGCCGTTGGCGATCAGCTCGGCGCGGGAGGCGAAGTCGATGCCGTAGAAGCAGGGCCAGCGCACCGGCGGGCTGGCGATCCGGACGTGCACCTCGATCGCCCCGGCCTCGCGCAGCATGCGGACCAGGGCGCGCTGGGTGTTGCCGCGCACGATGGAGTCGTCCACCACCACGAGGCGCTTGCCGCGGATGACGTCGCGCAGCGGGTTGAGCTTGAGCCGGATGCCGAGCTGGCGGATGGTCTGGCTGGGCTGGATGAACGTGCGCCCCACGTAGGAGTTCTTCACCAGGCCCGAGCCGTAGGGGATGCCGGAGCCCTGGGCGTAGCCGATCGCCGCGGGGGTGCCGGACTCGGGGACCGGGATGACCAGATCGGCCGATGCCGGGTGCTCCTGGGCCAGCCTGCGGCCGATCTCCACCCGGGTGGCGTGTACCCCGCGGCCCGCGATCGTGGTGTCCGGGCGGGCCAGGTAGACGTACTCGAAGAGGCACCCCTTGGGTTCGGGGTTGGCGAACCGCATGCTGCGCAGCCCGTCCGCGTCGATGGCCAGCAGCTCGCCCGGCTCCACCTCACGCACGAAGCTCGCGCCGACGATGTCCAGCGCCGCGGTCTCGCTCGCCACCACCCAGCCGCGGTCCAGCCTGCCGAGCACCAGCGGGCGCACGCCGTGCGGGTCCCGCGCGGCGTACAGCGTGCTCTCGTCGCAGAAGGTCAGCGAGAACGCGCCGCGCAGCTGCGGGAGCAGGCGCAGCGCGGCGTCCTCGATGCCGGTGTCCGCCGCCGCGGTGGCCAGCATGTCGGTGATCAGATCGGAGTCGCTGGTGGCGGCGGCCCGCGGGGCGCTGCCGTTGCCGAAGCCGTTCCGTGCCCTGTTGTTCTTGTTGCCGGCATTGCCGCCGTCGCCGACCGGCTCGGGGGCCGCGTTGCTGAGCTCGAGGAGCTCGGCGGTGTTCACCAGGTTGCCGTTGTGCCCCAGGGCCAGACCGGAGCCGGTGGCCGTGGTGCGGAAGGTGGGCTGTGCGTTCTCCCAGGTGGTGGATCCGGTCGTGGAGTACCTGCAGTGCCCCACCGCGATATGGCCCACCAGGCTGGAGAGCACCTGCTCGTCGAACACCTGGCTGACCAGGCCGAGGTCCTTGAACACGAGCACCTGTGAGCCGTCCGCGACGGCGATGCCCGCCGCCTCCTGGCCACGGTGCTGCAGCGCGTACAGGCCGTAGTAGGCGAGCTTGGCGACCTCGTCGCCGGGTGCCCACACACCGAAGACACCGCACTCCTCGCGGGGTCCGCTGTGCTCGTCGGGGTTTTGGCGGGGCGTGTCGATGCCCACTGCGACTCCCTGTCGACGGGATCCAGACCCCTCGACTGTACTTGCCGAAGCACATTCCGGCGTCACGCTGCGCCGGGCGGCGGTGTCGGGTGCGGCGCAGCGCACAGTGCCCCCGGCGGCCGGCGTCAGCCCGCGGTGCCGCTCAGATCAGCCTCGACGCCACCGGGAACGTGCGGCCCGCGGCCGCGGTGTCACTCGAGGCAGCCCGCGCCGAGCAGTCCCTTGAGTTCGCCGAGGAGTCCGGGCGATCGATCGACGCGCAGGTCGTCGCCCACCTTGACGAGGATCTCGCGCTGGGGGCTGCTGCGCAGCCTGATCTGGATGGGGGTCTGCCCTGGATGGGCCAGGAGCGCCCGTTTGAGGTCGTCGACCACGTCCCTGGTCGCGTTCTTGGACGGCAGCGAGATGACCAGCGGCGCCTCGTCGTTCTCGGTGATGGCGATGTCGAGGACCGCGAGATCGGTGGCGATGACGCTGGGGCTGCCCTCTTCCCTGCGGTTGAGCCGACCGCTGACCACGATCGCGGTGTCTTCGATGAGGTGGCCGGAGAACTGCTCGTAACTCCTCGGGAAGCACAGGACCTCGATCGACGCGTCGAGGTCCTCCACCGTGAGGATCGCCCAGGGATGGCCCTGCTTGTTGACCCTCCGTTGGATGGCGGAGATCATCCCGGCGATCTGGACGGGCTTGCCGTCGGGATGTTCCTCCGTGCTCAGCGACACGATGGGATGCTCGGCCTTCTTCCGCAGCAGACGCTCGGCCCCCGCGAGTGGATGGCTGGAGACGTACAGACCGAGCATCTCGCGCTCGAACGACAGCAGCTCCTTGCGCGGCCACTCGTTCGGAGTGATCTTGATATCGAGGCCGATCAGGGTCGGGTTGGCGTCGTCGTCTTCGTCGTTGCCGCCACCGAAGAGATCGAGCTGCCCGCGCGCCTCTTCGCGCTTGCCACCGGTCACCGCTTCGACAGCCGCTTCGTGGCACTGGATGAGCCCGAGGCGGGTATGTCCCAGGGAGTCGAACGCTCCCGCCTTGATCAGGGACTCGATGACCCGCTTGTTGCAGGTGACCAGTTCGGATTTCTGCAGGAAGTCGAAGAAGCTGGTGTAGCGCCGTTTCTCCGCCCTGGTGCGGATGACGGAGTTCACGACGTTCGACCCGACATTGCGGATGCCGCCGAGCCCGAATCGGATGTCCGTGCCGACCGCGCCGAACCGCAGCGCGGACTCGTTCACGTCGGGCGGCAGCACCTTGATGCCCTGGCGGCGGCATTCGGACAGGTACGCGGCTGACTTGTCCTTGTTGTCGGCCACCGAGGTGAGCAGCGCGGCCATGTACTCGGCCTTGTAGTTGGCCTTCAGGTGCGCGGTCCAGTAGGACACCAGGCCGTAGCCCGCCGCGTGCGACTTGTTGAAGGCGTACCCGGCGAACGGAAGGATCGTCTCCCACAACGCGGTGACGGCGCCGTCGGAGAAGCCGTTCGCCCGCATACCGGCCTGGAAGCCTTCGAACTCCTGCTCCAGGACTTCCTGCTTCTTCTTGCCCATCGCCCGGCGCAGCACGTCGGCGCGGCCCATGGAGTAGGAGGCGACCTTCTGTGCGATGTGCATGATCTGTTCCTGGTAGACGATCAGGCCGTAGGTCTCGGCGAGAATCTCCTTCAGGGGTTCCTCGAGTTCCGGGTGGATGGGCTTGATCGGCTGGCGGTTGTTCTTGCGGTCGGCGTAGTCGTTGTGCGCGTTCATGCCCATCGGCCCTGGCCGGTACAGGGCGAGCACGGCGACGATGTCGTCGAACCCGGTGGGCTGCATCCGGCGCAGCAGTTCGCGCATCGCGACACCGTCGAGCTGGAAGACGCCCAGCGTGTCCCCGTCGCTGAGCAGCTTGTACGTGGCGGGGTCGTCGAGGGGCAGGGTGTCCAGGTCGATCTCGTGGCCGCGGTTGGCCTTGACGTTGTCGATCGCGTCCCCGAGCACGGTGAGGTTGCGCAGCCCGAGGAAGTCCATCTTCAACAGCCCCATGGCTTCGCAGCTGGGGTAGTCGAACCCGGTGATCACCGCACCGTCGTCGCGCCGCCACAGGGGAACGCTGTCCACCAGCGGGTCCTTGGACAGGATCACCGCGCAGGCGTGCACACCGGCGTTGCGGATCAGCCCCTCCAGGCCCCGCGCGGTACCGAAGATGGTGGCCACTTCCTGGTCGTTCTCGATCAGGCTGCGGACCTCGGCGGCCTCGGCGTAGCGGGTATGGGAGGAGTCGACGATGCCGGAGAGCGGAATGTCCTTGGCCATCACCGGCGGGGGCAGCGTCTTGGTGATCCGGTCCGCGATGGCGAAACCCGGCTGGCCGTGCAGGACCCGCGCCGCGTCCTTGAGCGCCGCCTTGGTCTTGATCGTGCCGAACGTGATGACCTGGGCCACCCGGTCGGCGCCGTACTTGTCGGTGGCGTAGCGGACCATCTCGCCCCGGCGGCGGTCGTCGAAGTCGATGTCGATGTCGGGCATCGACGGACGCTCGGGATTGAGGAACCGCTCGAACAGCAGACCGTGCTCGATCGGGTCGAGGTTGGTGATGCCCAGCGCGTAGGCAACCAGTGAGCCCGCTGCCGAACCACGACCGGGGCCGACCCGGATGCCGACCTCCTTGGCGTGCGAGACCAGGTCGCCGACCACCAGGAAGTACGCCGGGAAGCCCTTCTGCGAGATGACCTCCAGCTCGAAGTCGGCTCGCTCGCGGTGGCCGTCCGGTACGCCGTTCGGGAAGCGCCACTCCAGCCCGGCCATCACCTCGTGACGCAGCCAGCTGTCCTGGGTGTGCCCGTCGGGCACGCCGAAGCTCGGCATGCGGTCGACATGGGTGAACACCGGCTCGTACGACTCGATCCGGTCGGCGATGAGCAACGTGGAATCGGCGGCGCCCGGCACCTCCCGGTCCCAGTAGGCCCGCATCTCGTCCGCGGACTTGAGGTAGTAGCCGTCGCCGTCGAACTTGAACCGCTTGGGATCCGACAAGGTCCGCCCGGACTGCACGCACAGCAGCGCCTCGTGGGCGCCGGCCTGGTCCTTGGTGACGTAGTGGGAGTCGTTCGTCGCCAACGGCCGCAGACCGAGCTGCCTGCTGATGTTCAGCAGGCCCTCCCGCACCGAGCGCTCGATCGGCAGGCCGTGGTCCATCAGTTCGAGAAAGAAGTTCTCCGCGCCGAAGATGTCCCGGAAGTCGGCGGCGGCCTGCAGCGCTTCGGCTTCCTGGCCGAGACGGAGCCTGGTCTGCACCTCCCCGGAGGGGCACCCGGTGGTGGCGATGACGCCCTCCGCGTGCTGCGCGATCAGCTCGCGGTCCATTCTCGGTTTCCGGTAGTACCCCTCGAACGACGCGAGGCTGGAGAGCTTGAACAGATTCCGCAAGCCCGCCGGGTTCGCGGCGAGCATCGTCATGTGGGTGTACGCGCCCGCACCGGACACGTCACCGCCCTCACCGAACTCGTCGGAGTCCCGCTGCTGCGAGTTTCCCCAGAAGACCGGCTTCTTGTGGAACCGGGAGGCCGGCGCGACGTACGCCTCGATGCCGATGATCGGCTTGAGGCCGAATTTCCTCGACTGCTGGTAGAACTCGTCCGCGCCGTACATGTTGCCGTGGTCGGTCATGCCGACCGCGGGCATCTCCAGCCGCTGCGCCTCGGCGAACAGCGCCCCGATCTTCGCGGCACCGTCCAGCATCGAGTACTCCGTGTGCACGTGCAGGTGCACGAAAGGATCACCGGACACTTGAGGCCTCCTCGAACACAGCCGAACGGCGCGGCCACAGCCGCCTGCTGCGAACCCCGACCCTAGACGGTCGCCCCGACGGAACCGCGCCCTGCCGGCGTGGATCTACACCGCCGCAGGCCACCCCCGGTGCCCGGCGTGTCCGGCCCGCTCGGCCGCTCCGCCGACGACGGTCCCGCTACCCGCGCCGTCCCAGCAGGGCGAGCAGCCGGGTCTGTGCGTCGGCGCGCCCGCCGGGGTCGACCGGGGGGTCGAACAGCCCGGTGTCCGCGAGCTGGGCGGCGTGCGGCTCAACGAACGCGAGCAGGTCGCGCACCAGCTGCTCGTCGAGGCGCTCGTCGGCACCGATGCCCCTGGCGAGGTCCCATGCGTGCACGGCCAGGTCCATGGCCATCTCCTGGCAGTACCCGTCGGCGGGGCGGCGGCCGTAGGAGAGGTCGACCATCCGGTGCAGCGCACCGGGCGCCCCGAACGCCTCGCGGGCGGCCGCCGAGGCGTCCTGCCAGACCGCGACCGGGTCGTCGCCGAGCTGGTCGGCGTCGAACCGGTCGCCCACGTCGTCGATGGTGGCCCCGTCGAGCAGCAGCGGGGCCCAGAGCTGCTCGGTGACCAGGTGGTCGACCAGGGTGCGCACGTCCCATTCGGTGCAGGGCGTCGGGTTGTGCCACTGGTCGGGCCGGACCGCCCGCACCCGCCGGTCGAACTCGGCCAGCGCGGTTTCGTACTGGGACAACGTCATGTCCCCATGGTGCCGTGCGGAATGGTGCCGTGCGGAGGGCACGCGCTGACCGCGCCGCGCCCGGCGGTCAGCGCACCGGCTGGTGCGGGCGCCGGGCGAGCAGCGTGGTGACCGCCTCCGGGGTGCCCGGCCGGGCGAAGAAGTACCCCTGCGCCGCGTCGCATCCCATGGCGCGCAACAGGGCGGCCTGCGCCTCGGTCTCCACGCCCTCGGCGGTGACGGTGAGCCCCAGCGTGTGCGCCAGCGAGACCAGTGTCTCCACGATCGACTGATCGACCTGGTCCGCGGTCGGCGCGCGCAGCCCGTCGATGAAGGCGCCCGCCATCTTCAGCGCGTGCACCGGCAGCCGACGCAGATAGGCCAGGTTGGAGTAGCCGGTGCCGAAGTCGTCGATCGCGATCCGCACGCCGAGGTCGGCCAGCCGGCACAGCGTCTCCAGCGCCTCGTCGTCACTGCCCATGACCGCGCTCTCGGTGAGCTCGAGCTGCAGCCGGGACGCACACAGCCCGGTCTCGTCCAGGATGGCGCGCACCTCTTCGACCACCGCGGGGTCACGCACCTGGCGCTCCGCGAGGTTGACCGAGACGAACCCGGCGTCCCACCGGGTCGCCTGACGGCACGCCTGGCGCAGCACCCACCGTCCGAGCGAGACGATGAGGCCGGTCTCCTCGGCCAGTTCGATGAACCGGTCGGGGCCCAGCCTGCCCAGCTCCGGGTGCCGCCAGCGGACCAGCGCCTCGGCGCCGACCGTGGTCGAGTCGTCGAGGCGCACCAGCGGCTGGTACTCCACGAAGAACTCCTCGCGCTCCAGCGCGGCGGGCATCGTGGCGGACAGCGTGAAGCGCGCGACCTCCCTGGCGTTGCGTTCGGCGTCGTAGAGCGCCCAGCGGCCCTTGCCCTCGGTCTTGGCCCAGTAGAGCGTGATGTCGGCGGCCTGCATGAGCTCCGCCGGACTGGTGCCCGCCACCAGGCATTCGACGATGCCGATGCTCGCGGTGACGCCCAGCTCGTGCCCGGCGATGCGCACCGGCTCGGAGAGCGCCTTCAGCGCGGCGTTCGCCAGCGCGATGACCTCGTCGGTGCCCGCGCAGTCCTCCAGCAGGATCACGAACTCGTCGCCGCCGACCCGGGCCGCGAGCCGGAACGCACCGGACGCGCAGGCGTCCAGCCTGCGGGCCACCGCGACCAGCAGCTGGTCGCCGATGTCGTGGCCGAGGCTGTCGTTGATCACCTTGAACCCGTCCAGGTCCAGGTAGCACAAGCCGATCCGGGGGGTGGTCCCGGCGAAGACCCGGCTCAGCCGGTCCAGGAACAGCGCGCGGTTGGGCAGCTGGGTGAGCGGGTCGTGCAGCGCCTGGTGCTGCAACCTGCTCTGCAGCCGGTGCCGGTCGGTGACGTCCTCGGCCATCGCGACGCCGAACCGGGGCGAGCCGTCCTCCTCGCGCACCAGGGTCGCGGACAGCTGCGCCCACAGCACCTCGCCGTCGGCGCGGACCAGACGGCGCTCCAGCCGGAAGTGGTCGTGCCGCCCGGCGAGCAGCTCCCTGGTCACCGCGAGCACCCTGGCCCGGTCGTCGGGATGCACCAGGTCGGTCATGGCGCGTCCGGTCAGCTCGTCCATCGAGTGGCCGAGCATGACGAGCAGAGCGGTGTTGGCGTCGGTGACCGCGCCGTCCAGGTCCAGGATGCCGATGCCGATGCCGGCCTGGCTGAACACCGCGTGGAACCGGGCGTCGCTGGCCCGCAGCGCGTCCTCGGTGCTGCGCCGCGCGGCGAGCAGCGCGCGCAGGATGGACTCCTGCTCGAGCTGGGTCCGCTCGCGCAGCTCGCGCGTGTAGCCACCGGCCAGCGCACCCTGGACCGCGGAGACCCGGTCGCCGAGGACGGCGCCCAGGTCCGCGCTGTGGCGTCCCGCGCAGACCTCGTCCGCGAGTTCGCGCCCGATGAGCTCGACGGTGCGCCGCAGCGTCTCCGGTGTGGTGAAATGTGCCGCCACGAGTTCCGCACCGATCTCCGCGGCCGGCTCGGGCGAGAACGGTTCGGACCGGATCGCGTCGACGAGCCGGGTGGTGAATTCCCCCAGCATCGTCTCCAGCTCGTGCCGAGTCATCGGTACGTAGCTGGTCCCGGTCACCGCCTGCGCCCATACCCGGGCGAATGGCGCTGTCATCACGATCCCCTCACCAGATACTGCCGAATGCGCGGCCACCACCGTTCTGGCAGAGCTGTTGTGTGGCGGCGCTGTCGACATTCCCCCTCTCGCCCCCGCGCCCGACCTCAGGAGCATAGGAGTGGTCACCCATCCGGCGCAGCCCCCTGTGGGCTAACTGCGGGTCACGCGATGGGCCTAACCAGTGGTAACCATCTGGAGACATCGGCTCGCGAACCCGATGCGACCACCCTGCCCTCGGCCACTGCGACCGCCCACTCGGCCCGGCCGGTCGCCAGCTGCAGCCAGGTTCGCGGGTCGGTCTCCACCACGTTCGGCGGTGTGCCACGGGTGTGCCGCGGTCCGGCCACGCACTGCACTGCGGCGAACGGCGGCACCCGTACCTCCACGGTGGCACCGGGGGTGAGCTGCGCAAGGGTGCGCAGACTGAGCCGGACCGCCCGGGCCAGTTCCTGCCGGGCGGGCTCCTGCTCGCCACCGTCCACCCACGCCTGGACCGCAGTCACGGCGGCGCGCAACTCCCCCGGATCCACCCACCCGCGCCTGCCTGCCACCTGCCGTTCGCCCCCTTCCCTTCCGGTCCTCATCCGCGTTCTGGATGCAGACTGCTGTTTTCGAGGGCCGAATATCCGCGTTCTGCATCCAGAACGCGGAAAAGTGGTCAGGAGTCGAACAGGGCGGGGAGGGTGGACTCCCAGGCGGTGCGCAGGTCTGCCAGGGGGAGGGGGGCGAGGGGGTCGATCTCCAGGGTGGGGGTCGGCTGCACCTCGCCGAGGACGGTCACCGGGACGTCTCGTCGCGCGCAGAGCCGCGCCAGGGCGTCGGCGTGCTCGGCGGGCACGGTGAGCAGCACGCGGCCCGCGGACTCGGCGAACAGCGCGACGAACGGGTCCAGTGCCTCGGGCAGCGCCACCGTGGCACCGGTGCCGGTGACCAGCGCGGACTCGACCAGCGCCTGCGCCAGTCCGCCCTCGGACAGGTCGTGCGCGCCGCTCACCAGGCCCTCGCGCGCGGCGTCGGAGAGCACCTGTGCGATCGCCTGCTCGCGGGCCAGGTCCACCGCGGGTGGGCGGCCGCCGAGGTGGCCGTGCACCTCGTGCGCCCATTCGCTGCCGCCGAACTCGTCGCGGGTCTCGCCGAGCAGCCAGATCGCGTCACCCGCGGCGCCGAGCCCGGTGCGGATCCGGCTGCGCACGTCGTCGATCACGCCCAGCACGCCGACCACCGGGGTGGGCAGGATCGCGGTGTCGCCGGTCTGGTTGTAGAAGCTGACGTTGCCGCCGGTCACCGGGATGCCGAGGGTGGCGCAGCCGTCGGCGAGCCCGCGCACCGCCTGCTCGAACTGCCACATCACGCCGGGGTCGGTGGGCGCGCCGAAGTTGAGGCAGTTCGTGACGGCCAGCGGGGTGGCGCCGCTGACCGCGACGTTGCGGTACGCCTCGGCCAGTGCGAGCTGCGCACCGGCGTACGGGTCCAGCGCGCAGTAGCGCCCGTTGCAGTCGGTGGCCACCGCGACGCCGCGATGGGTGGTCTCGTCGACGCGCACCATCCCGGCGTCGCTGGGCTGGGCCAGCACGGTGCCGCCGCGCACGTAGCGGTCGTACTGGTCGGTGACCCAGGCGCGGGAGCACAGGCCGGGGCTCGCCACCATCCGCAGCAGCGTGGCCCGCAACTCGTCCGGTGTGGACGGCCGGTCGAGGACGTCCGGAGTGGACGACTGCAGAGTGTCCTGGGTGGCCGGCCGCGCCACCGGCCGGTGGTACACCGGGCCCTGGTGGGCGACGGTCCGCGGCGGCACGTCCACCACGGTCTCGCCCTGCCAGGTGATCACCAGGTGGTCGCCCTCGGTCACCTCGCCGATCACGGTCGCGGTGACGTCCCACTTCCCGCAGACCGCCATGAAGGCGTCCACATCGCAGGGGCGGACCACCGCGCACATCCGCTCCTGCGACTCGCTGGAGAGGATCTCGGCGGGCGTCATGCCCTGCGCGCGCAGCGGCACCGCGTCGAGGTCCACCGCCATGCCGCCGTCACCCGCGCTGGCCAGCTCCGACGTGGCGCAGGACAGGCCGGCGCCGCCGAGGTCCTGGATGCCGACCACCAGGCCGGCGTGGAACAGGTCGAGGCAGCACTCGATGAGCACCTTCTCGGTGAACGGGTCGCCGACCTGCACGCTGGGCAGCTTCTTGCGTCCGCCTGCGCCGCCACTGAAGCTCTCGCTGGCCAACACCGAGACCCCGCCGATGCCGTCCAAACCGGTGCGCGCGCCGAACAGGATGATCTTGTTGCCGGCTCCGGTGGCGTGTGCCAGATGCAGGTCCTCGGCCCGCATCACCCCCACGCACAGCGCGTTGACCAGCGGGTTGCCCGCATAGGTCGGGTCGAAGACGACCTCGCCGCCGATATTGGGCAGGCCGAGGCAGTTGCCGTAGCCGCCGACGCCCGCGACCACGCCGGGCAACACGCGTGCGGTGTCCGGCGCGTCGGCAGGGCCGAAGCGCAGCGGGTCGGCCACCGCGATCGGCCGCGCCCCCATCGCCATGATGTCGCGCACGATCCCGCCGACACCGGTGGCCGCGCCCTGATAGGGCTCCACATAGGACGGGTGGTTGTGCGACTCGACCTTGAAGGTGACCGCCCAGCCGCCGCCGATGTCGACCACACCCGCGTTCTCGCCGATGCCCGCGAGCATGCTGCGGCGCATCTCGTCGGTCGTGGTCTCGCCGAAGTAGCGCAGGTGCACCTTGGAGGACTTGTAGGAGCAGTGCTCGCTCCACATCACCGAGTACATCGCCAGCTCGGCCTCGGTGGGCCTGCGCCCGAGGATCTCCCTGATCCGCTCGTACTCGTCGTCGGCGAGGCCGAGCTCGCGGTAGGGCTGCGGGTCGTCCGGGGTGGCGGCGGCGTGCTGCACGGAGTCGACGGTCACGGCGGTAGTCGGGCGCACCCATCGAGAATATGCGGGCTCCGGAGCGGCCCGGCGAGCGCCTGTCCGTCAGATATGTATAACGTTCGCTATACTCGGTGCGGTGAGCAAGCGTGACGACGTCCTCGCAGCCGCTGAGCAGCTCTTTTACGCCGACGGGTTCCATGCCACGTCGATCGACGCGGTGACCGCGGCCGCGCGGGTGACCCCGCGGACGCTGTACCACCACTTCCCCTCCAAGGAGGCCCTGGTCGTCGCCGTGCTGCGGGCGCGCGACGCGCGCTTCGCCGAGTGGATCGACACCCGGGTGTCGGCGGGCGACGGGCCGCGCCATCGCGCCGTGCTCGGGGCGCTGCGGGACTGGATGGGCCGCTACGGTCCCCGCGGCTGCCTGTTCCTGCGCGCGCTGGGTGAGCGGTCCAGCCCGGAGTCGGGCGTCGCGGCCGCCGTCGCGGAACACAAGGCGCGCTACCGCGAGATGGTGGCGACGGCGCTCGGGTCGACGGCCACCAGCGCGCAGGTCGACGAGTTCCTGATGGTGCTCGAAGGCGTCGTGGCCGCCGCCCCGGTGCTCGGGACGGACGCCGCGTTCGCCACCGCGCAGGCTCTCGGCGACCGGATCTTCGGGTGAGCGCCGCGGCGCGTGCCGCGCTGGCGGCCGCGTTCGTGCTGGCCTGGAGCTCCGGCTTCGTCGGCGCCGAGCTCGCCACCCGCACCGCGGCGACCGCCACCGTGCTGGCCTGGCGGTTCCTCGTCGCCGCCCCGTTGCTGCTCGTGCCAGTGCTGCTGGTGCGCGGTCTCGCGCCGACGTGGCGGCAGGTCGGCGTCCAGGTCGGGGTCGGTCTGCTGGCCCAGTGCGGCTACCTCGGCGGTGTGGTGCTGGCGATCCAGCTGGGTGTGCCGAGCGGCACGACGGCGCTGGTCGCCGCGCTGCAGCCGATCGCCGCGACCGCCGCCGCCGGGTCGCTGCTGGGCGAGCGGGTCAGCCGCGGGCAGTGGGCCGGCCTGTGGATCGGGCTGGCGGGGGTGAGCGTGGTGGTCGGCGGCGACCTCACCACCGGGACCGCGCCGTGGCCCGCCTATCTGCTGCCGGTCGGCGCCATGCTCAGCCTGGTCGCGGCCACCCTCGCCGAGCGCCGCAGCACAATGTCGCCCGAACGCTCAGGCGGGCCGGCGCTGGTGACGTCGGTGGCGGTTCAGAGCGCGGTCAGTGCGGTGCTGTTCAGCGGCGTCGCGCTGGCGCGGGGCGAGTTCCTGCCGCCGGTCAGTGGCGGCTTCGCCTTCGCGATCGGCTGGGTGGTCGTGCTGTCCACCTTCGGCGGGTACGGGCTGTACTGGCTGGTCCTGCGCACCAGCGGGGTGGCCCGGGTGAGCAGCCTGCTCTACCTGACCCCGCCGGTGACCATGCTCGGCAGCGCGCTGATGTTCGGCGATCCCGTCACCGCCGCCACGGTGGCGGGCACCGTGGTGTGCCTGGCCGCGGTCTGGCTGGTGCAGCGCCCGACGTCCGAGCCGGTACCGCAGCTCGCCGGGCAGGGCGAGTGGCAGGTGAGCGAACGCGAGCTGCGCAGGCACAGCTCGCTGGTGCTGCGCCGCGTCGCCGAGGGCGCCACGGTGCGGGTGAACCGGGACGGCAGGCCGGTCGCCGAGATCCGCCCGCTGGCGCCCTGCGCAGCCGAGCAACCCTGATCACGGCCCGCGGCGGCGCGTGCGGCGAGCTGGGCGCGGGCTCGGGGATCCGCCCTCCGTACCCACGAGGAGGAGGCGACGATGACTGATCCGCTGCTCGTGATCCCGCCCGGCGGCCGGACCGTCGACGACCTCGATGCGTTGCCGGTAAGCCAGCATCGACACGAGTCGGCTGACGGCGCGCCGACCGTCTCGCCCTCGCCGTCGAGCCTGCGCCAGTCCGTGGCCCCTCGCCTTGTCGTCCACCTGGAGTCAGCCGCACCCGAACCGCTGGTTGGCACGCAGGCCGCGGAGATCCGCTTCGGCCGCCAGTTGACGACGTGCTGGTGGTTCGCAGCGACCAACCGGGACGGCACTGGTTCGCGCCGTCCGAGGTGCCAGCGGCGGTGGAGATCGAGTCGCCGGGAAGCACCACGGTGAGGGACCGTCCGTGCCCGAACACGGCTGGCACCGGTTCAGGCCGGGAGGGCGCCGAGTACCGCGTCGACAGCGGAGGAGAACACCCCGAGACCGTCGTCACCGGGACCGGTGAGCGGGTCGATCGCGTGCTCCGGATGCGGCATGAGCCCGACGACCCGGCCGTCGGCTGAGGCGATCCCGGCGATGTCGTTCATCGCGCCGTTCGGGTTGCCTGTGCCTGCGTAGCGGAACACCACGCGGCCCTCGGCCTCCAGCTCGGCCAGCGTCGCCGCGTCCGCCACATAGCGACCCTCGCCCGATTTCAGCGGCACCACGATCTCGGTGCCCTGCGAGTACCGGCTGGACCAGGCGGTGGCGGCGCTGTCCACGCGCAGCCGCTGGTCCCGGCAGACGAAATGCAGCCCCGCGTTGCGGACCAGTGCGCCGGGCAGCAGACCCGCCTCGCACAGGATCTGGAATCCGTTGCAGATGCCCAGCACCGGGGTGCCGCTGCGGGCCGCGGCCAGCACCGCGCGCAGGATCGGCTGGTGCGAGGCGATCGCACCGGCGCGCAGATAGTCGCCGTAGGAGAAGCCACCGGGTACCACCACGGCGTCCACGCCGCGCAGGTCGTCGTCGGCGTGCCAGAGCGCCACCGGCTCGGCACCGGCGTAGCGCACCGCGCGGGCCGCGTCGACGTCGTCGAGGGTGCCGGGGAAGGTGATGACGCCGATGCGGGCGCTGGCCGTGCTCACAGCCTGCGCACCGTCCAGTCCTCGATCACCGGGTTGGCCAGCAGCTCGCCCGCGATGCGGTGCAGCGTCTCGGTGTCGACGCTGTCGTCGACGTCGAGCTCGAAATGCTTGCCCTGCCGCACGTCACGCACCCCTTCGAAACCCAGCCGGGGCAGTGCGCGCGCGATCGCCTGACCCTGCGGGTCGAGGAGCTCGGCCTTGGGTACGACTTCGACGACCACTCGTGCCACGAGCAGAGGCTACCCGTGCGGCGGGGCGGTCGCCGCCGGCCGGTCACCTGCCGTGGCAGGGTGGAGACCGTGCACTGATCCCCGATCAGGAGGTGCGGACCCGTGCAGATCGTTCACTACGGACAGTCCTGCGTGCTGGCCGAGACGGCAACCGCCCGGCTGCTGCTCGATCCAGGGACCCTGGCCTCCGGCTTCGAGGAGCTGACCGGGCTCGACGCGATCCTGGTGACCCACCAGCATCCCGACCACGTCGACGTCGACCGGCTGCCCGCGCTGCTGGCCGCCAACCCCGGCGCGGAACTGGTGGCCGATGTCGGCACCGCCGAGCAGCTGGAGGCGATGGGCATCGCCTGCCGTACCGTGCGGCCGGGCGAGAAACTGCAGATCGCGGGCGCCGACATCGACGTGGTCGGCGGCGACCACGCGGTGATCCATCCCGACATCCCGGTGGTGCCGAACAACGGGTACCTGATCGACTCCGGAAGCACCGCCGTGCTGCATC
>DASXOL010000102.1:0-4397 GCA_036494295.1 Pseudonocardiaceae bacterium | reverse complement strand
GTCGATGAAAGCCCCTCGGCGGGCAAGAGTGGGCAAGAGCGCTGCGCTGAGGGCCAGGCCCAACTGAGACGAAAACTGAGACGACGCTTTGCCGCTGGCGCCCTTGAACTCTTTACTCTTCTGAGATTTGGCCTGGTCAGGGTGGCGGAAGCGGGGGGATTCGAACCCCCGGTCCCTCGCGGGACGCTCGCTTTCAAGGCGAGTGCATTCGGCCGCTCTGCCACGCTTCCGGGACGCACGTTAGCCGACCCGGGCGCTGTCCAGGTCAGCCGGTGGGCAGGTTGACCCGCCGCTCCTCCACGCCCACCAGCTCGCTCGGCGGCACGGAACCGCGCCACACCCGGTAGTCGACTTCGGCCAGGCCGAAGTCGGCGGCGCGCTGGCCGTTCTCGCCGATGTAGTGGACCACCACGCGCTGCGGGCCGGACTCCACCAGCTCCACGGGCAGCCCCCGCCACCCGCCGCGCCAGCGCACCAGCTCCAGCGAGTCGAGGTCGGAGATGGTCACCGAGAGCGTGAACGTGCCCGCCTGCTCGGTGAACTCCGGCGGCGGCTGGGAGCCGGGCAGCGGGTGCAGGGTCACCTCGCCGGGCCGCGGCCCGAAGTCGGCGTCGTAGTCCTGGCCGCGGAACACGGCGACCAGACCGCGGCGCACGCTGGGCTGCAGCGGAACCGGGGGCAGGTTCCAGCGGCCCGGTCCCAGCGGAACCGGCGCCGTGCTCACCCAGCCGACCTGCCGGTTCAGGTACGCGCCCACCCGCTGCTCGCCGCCTGCCGCGTCGATGCGCCACAGCTCCGCGCCTGCGGGCAGCTCCAGCAGATCCATCTGGTAGACGTTGCGCTCGAACGGCGCGATGAACGGCTCGGTGCTGTGCGCGTAGAAGCGCAGCACGTACAGCTCGTTGGTGAGCGGCCAGCCGGGCACCTGGTCCAGCCCGTACCTGCGGGCCAGGTCCATCGACGAGCCGGCGGGCGCGTCCTGCAGCCGAGTCACGAACCCGGCGATGCGGTACGGATCGAACCGTCCCGGTACGACGACGTTGCCCAGGGTGAGTTCCACCAGTCCGGGCAGGACGACCTTCTGCATCGGCGTGTCCGGTTCGAGTTCGGGCACCTTGCTGCTGTTCCCCGGTCTGGACGCCGCATCCTCGGCTGTCCCTGCCGTGGGCGCCTCTGTCTTGGGCGGGGCCATGACGAACCCCTCGGGTAAGGCATGTGCGGGGCCTTCGTCGAGGCCCCGCTCCTCGTCACCCCATAACCCGTTTCCCGCGACCCCCGCTGCCGGATTCGTCATCCCACCCCGCTCCCACCACTCGCTGCCAGGAGTACCGGCCACATGCCGGACTGAGGGAACCTACTACGCCATTCGGCCCAATGTCGCGTCGATCCTGCTGGTCAACCTTCACGCAGGTGACTCATGACCCGCTCGAAGACTTCGGCGAACACGCTGCGTTCACGATCGCTCAGCAGATCCACCAAATTGTCCCTTACGCCCCTCACGTGAGTGGGTGCCGCGCTACGCAGCACTTCCTGGCCGTGATCGGTGAGCACGGCGAACACGCCGCGCCCGTCGCTGGGGCAGCCGACGCGACGCACCAGGCCGGCCTTCTCCATGCGTCCTACCTGGTGCGATATCCGGCTTTTCGACGAGGCGACCTGCTCGGCCAGGGTGCTCATCCTGGCCTGACCGGACGGTGCTTCGGACAGCCGGACCAGTAGTTCGTAGTCGGCCAGCGCGAGCTGGTGCTCGTCCTGCAGGTCGCGGTTCAGCTGCGAGTCGAGAAGCGCCTTGCCCACCACGTAGGCCCGCCATGCGCGCATCTCGTCGTCGTCGAGCCACTGCGGCTGCTCGATGCCAGCGCTCACCCGTCCAGGCTAACCGACCCGCGCTGATGGAGCCTGTTCGGCGCGATCGGGTGCAGTCAGCCCTCCCTGATCAGACTCTGCGTAGCCAGCTCGGCAGGATTCGCATAACCCGCCAGTGCCATCGTCAGGTCGAGATCGGCGAGGAACACGCGCAGCACGTGTTCCACCCCGCGCTGCCCGGCCAGACCCAATCCGTATACCCACGGTCTGCCGAGCAGCACCGCCTGCGCACCCAGGGCCAGCGCGATCAGCGCATCGGCCCCGCTGCGCACGCCGGAGTCCAGCAGTACGTCGGCGCGGCCTTCCACCGCGGCCAGCACGTCGGGCAGGCAGTCCAGCGCCGCGCGGGCCCCGTCCACCTGGCGTCCGCCGTGGTTGGACACCACGATGCCGTCGACGCCCTGGTCCAGCGCCATCCTCGCGTCGTCGGTGTGACAGATGCCCTTGAGCACGATCGGCAGGTCGGTCCAGTCCCGGAGCCGGGCGAGGTCCGCCCAGGTGAGCGTGGGGTTGCCGAACGTCTGCACCCAGGCGAGCACCGCCGCCTGCATGGCCTCGCGGGACTCCTCCGGCGGCGCGTCGAGCCGCGACCGGAACACCGGGTCGCTGACGTAGTTGGCGATGCCCTCGCCGCGCAGGAACGGCAGGTGCGCCAGCGTCAGGTCGCGCGGGCGCCAGCCGACCGACCAGGTGTCCAGGGTGACCACGATCGCCCGGTTCCCCGCCTGCTGCGCCCGCCGCACCAGCGACTCGGCGAGTTCTTCGTCGCGCGGCCAGTACAGCTGGAACCAGCGGGGCGCGTCCGGCGCCGCAGCGGCCACCTCCTCCAGCGGCGTCGACGACGCGGTGGACAGCACGCTGGGCAGGCCCAGCTCGGCGGCGGCGCGGGTGACCGCGACCTCCGCATCGGCGTGCACCTGGCCCAGCACGCCGATCGGCGCGGTGAGCACCGGCGCGCTCATCGGGGTGCCGAGCACCGTGGTGGACAGCTCACGCTCGGTGACACCGCGCAGCATGCGCGGCACGACCCGCCACCGGGCGAAGGCCTCGCGGTTCGCCGCGACGGTCCGTTCGGTGGACGCGCCGCCCGCCACGTAGTCGAAGGCCTCCCGCGTGAGCACCCCCCGCGCCGCGGTCTCCAGTCCGTCGGCGGTCATCGGGAGGTCCGGTCGCTCGCCTCCCAGACCGCGCAGGTAGATCTCGTTCTGCAGGTCACCGAAATGCGCCACGGTGCGGCACCTTATGTCGTGGCCGCGCCCAGCAGTTCGCGGCAGCCGTCCAGCCCGACCACCTCGAGCGTCCAGCCGGGGCGGACCAGCTGCCCCGGCGCGACCACCAGCCGGTGCTCGGTGACCCGCTCGCCGCGCCGGACCCAGGTGTTCGTGCCGTCCCTGCGGTAGCCCAGCTTCTCGCCCACCCGCTGCGAGGCCGGGTTGTCGGTGAACGCACCTGAGCGCGCCAGCACCGCGCCGAGGTGGTCGAACGCCAGCAGCAGCACCGCGGCGCGCATCTCGGTGCCGAAGCCCTGCCGCTGATGCGCGAGCCCCAGCCAGGAGCCCGTCGAGACCTCCCTGGTGACCGTGAAGTCCTTGGCGGAGAGCTCCTGCGAGCCGATGACCTCGCCCCGGTGGCGGACCAGGAAGTGGATCCGCCAGCGCGCCGGACCGAGCCCGGCCCTGGCCGTCCAGTGGTGCTGCATGGCGCCGCGCACCAGCTCAGCGGGCGGCTGGCCGGTCCACGGCGTGGCGAACGGCATCTCCTCGGCCGGGTGCACCCCGCGCAGGGCCAGCGCCGCGAGCTCGTGCAGGCCCTCGTCGTCGTCGGGGCGCAGGGTGAGCCGCGGGGTGCGCAACACCAGGTGGCGCAGCGGCCAGGGGTCCGGCATGGCGCCACGGTGGCGGTGATCGTCGTCGCGGGGCAACCGGTTTACCACCGACCCGCGGATCTGCCGGGTGACCGTCGAACGACTACCGTGCCGACTCGTGCGTGCCATCGTCATGACCGAATACGGAGACCCCGGCGTGCTGCGGATCGCCGAGGTGCCCGATCCCGAGCCAGGCCCCGGCGAGGTGCTGATCGACGTGGCCGCCACGTCGGTGAACCGCGCGGACCTCATGCAGCGCCAAGGTCACTACCCGCCGCCACCGGGTGCCAGCGAGATCCTCGGGTTGGAGTGCTCCGGCACGGTGGCCGGACTCGGCGAGGGCGTCCCGAACCGCTCGGTGGGCGACGAGGTCTGCGCGCTGCTGGCCGGCGGCGGATACGCCGAGCGGGTCGCCGTCCCGGCCGCGCAGGTGCTGCCGCTGCCACCGGGCGTCGACCTGGTCACCGCAGGCGGCGTCCCCGAGGTGGCCTGCACCGTGTGGTCGACCGTGGTGAGGCACGCCGGGCTCGCGTCCGGGGAGCTGCTGCTGGTGCACGGCGGGTCGGGCGGGATCGGCACGCACGCCATCCAGGTCGGCAAGGCGCTGGGCGCACAGGTGGCCACCACCGCCTCCGCGCAGCGGCTGCCGATCTGCGCGGACCTCGGT
>DASXOL010000101.1:0-9716 GCA_036494295.1 Pseudonocardiaceae bacterium | reverse complement strand
GTCCACGATGGATGCCTTCTTGGAGATGGTGCAGGGCCGGGGCCAGGTGGAGCCCGACGAGAAGGTGCTCGAGGACGCGGTCGCCTTCGCCGGTGTCGCCCGCTACCCGGCCAGGGTGAAGTGCGCGCTGCTGGGCTGGATGGCGTTCAAGGACGCTGTCGGCCAGGCGGACATCGGACCGGCGACCGGCGACGACGACGGCGCCGAGCGAGTGGAGGCGTGATGAGTGAGACCGACGTGACGCGCGGTGCGGCAGGCATGCCCGAGCCGCCCGCGCCGCAGCCGTCCGGAGAACTGGCTGCCGTGGACGACGTCGAGGAGGCCATGCGCGACGTGGTCGACCCCGAACTGGGGATCAACGTCGTCGATCTCGGACTGGTGTACGACATCCGGGTCGACGAGGGCAACGTTGCCACCCTGGACATGACGCTGACCTCGGCGGCCTGCCCGCTGACCGACGTCATCGAGGACCAGACCCGGTCGGCCCTGACCGGTGACGGACTGGTCGACGACGTCCGGATCAACTGGGTGTGGATGCCCCCCTGGGGCCCCGACAAGATCACCGACGACGGCCGTGAGCAGCTCCGCGCCCTCGGCTTCACGGTCTGAGCCGTAGTCCTTCCGCCCCCCGATCGCGGTTACGAGGGGAGGTCGGCGGGGGAGGCGTCGCGGGGGTCGAGGCCGCCGAGGACCAGGCGGCGGCGCAGCCACCACGGGGAGATGGTGAACAGCGAGCCCATGGCCATCGCGGTGCCGCGGATGTCCTCGCGGCCGGTGAGGTAGGCCCATCGGTGCCGTTCGGGCAGCGAGAAGAACACGTCGAAGAAGTCCGGCACGCAGCGCGGGGGGAAGCGCAGCAGGGCTTCGAGTGAGCGTCGGCGCAGGGCGTGCACCGCCAGCGCGGCCGGGCTCCACAGCGCCCGCCAGGCCGCCGGACCCGCCTCGGCGGGACCGCCCTGGCCGAGCGCGCCGCGGATCGCACCGGCCACCTTGGGCGCCAGCGCCAGCGCCGCCGCCACGCTGTACCCGGTCGCCGGATGCACCAGCGGCGCGGCGGCACCGAACGGCACCACCGGACCGCGCCACTGCGAAGGGGAGGGCAGCGGACGGTCCACCGCGAAGCGCACCCGTTCCTCCACGCCGGTCGGCACGGCGATGCGGTGATACCCCAGTCGCGCCGCCAGCCTGCGCCGCAGCACGGCCAGCGCGAGCCCGGGGCGGCGGGCCAGCGACGTCTCCTCGAGCAGCACCCGGCCTTCGGCGACCGGGATGGCATAGAGGAAGGTCGGCCAGCCACTCTCGCCGTGGTGCCAGCGCCAGTCCATGAACAGCGCCTGGCCCGGCGCCACCAGGTCTCGCGCGGCATCGGCGTCGACCACCACCCCCACCGCGGTCTGCTCCGCGGACGGTCCCCGTGAGCTCCGCCCCAGCACGGAGCGTCCCGCGCCGGTGGCGTCGACCAGGACCGCGGCCCTCCGCTGCACCCCGTTGACCAGGAGCGCGGCTCCGGCACCGCGGTGCGACGGGCGGGTTGCGCCGTCGAGCCGGACCCGGCCGCGCCGCACCCGGACCGGCGCTGCGGCCAGGTGCGCCCGCAGTGCGGAGTTGTCCAGCACGACGTACTCCCAGCCGAGGTCGTGGCTGGTCCTGCCGATCGCGGTGCCGTGGGCGCGCGCCGCCACCGTGGCGTCGATGTCGTCGGGCAGCTCGCCGCGCCAGGAGCCGTACGTCGGGCGCCACGTCCGCTCCGGGGTCGGGTCCACCAGTTCGGTGTCCATGCCCAGCCCGGCACATGCCGCCGCGATCGCCCACCCCGCCGGGCCGCCGCCCGCCACCAGCACGTCGATCATCGGTGCAGCATGGCGCGCCGTGCGCGCAGATGCGAGCCGCGCTGCGTAGCCTGCACCGGCGTGAGCCGGACTCGGGAACTCGCCGGCGGCGGGCGCGCGGTGGAGGTGGAACCGGAGCGGCTGGCCGGCTTCCTGGCACGGTTCACCGACCGGCACGGCGGCGCGGTGGCCACGGTGCTCGCGCCACGGCGGGTCGACGTGGTCTGCGGTGACGGTGCCACGGCCACGGCCGCGGTCCCGTTCGGCCCGCTGGGCGCCGAGCCGGGACGGCGTGACGGCCTCACCCTGGACGAACTGCTGGCACACCTGCTGGTGCCCCGCACGATCGGGCTGCTGCTGGTCCGCCTCGGCGGGTTCAGCGTCGGGATCGCCCGCGCGGGCCAGGTCCTCACCTCCAGCACCGGGAGGCGGCCGGTGCACGGGCGCAGCGCCGCGGGCGGGCAGTCGCAGCAACGCTTCGCCCGGCGCCGGGAGGGCCAGGCGCGGGTGGCGCTGAGCGCGGCCGCGGACACCGCGGTGCGGGTGCTGGCCTCGCGTGCGGCCGAACTGGACGCCGTGGTGCTCGGCGGGGACCGCGCCGCGCTGCGCGCGCTGGCCGACGACCCCCGGCTGACCGACGTGCTGGCCAGGGCCGAGCCCCGCATCCTCGACATCCCCGAGCCGCGCCGGGTGGTGCTCGACGAGGCCGCCCGCCGGGCCCGCGCGGTGGAGGTCGAGCTGCGGCCCGCAGGCGCCTGACCGGCGGGCCGCCGCGGCTCAGCCCAGGCTGCCGGTGGCGAGCAGACCGCCGTCCACCCGCACGGTCTCCCCGGTGATCCAGGATGCCGCGTCGGAGACGAGGAAGGCGACGAGCCCGGCGACGTCCTCCGGCGTGCCGAGCCGGCGCATGGGGTACGCCTTCGCGGCTTCCTCCTCGCCGTGCGCGTACAGCGCGCTGGCGAAGCTCGTCTTCACCACCGCGGGCGCGACCGCGTTGACCCGGATCGCCGGTCCCAGCTGCCAGGCCAGTTCCTCGGTGAGCCGGATGAGCGCCGCTTTGGACGCCCCGTACGCCCCGATCACACCAGACGAGCGGATCCCCGCCACCGAGGCCAGGTTGACCACCGCGCCGCCGTGCTCGCCCATCCAGGCCCGGTGGGCCTCCTGGACGAAACCGAGGGCGGCCACCACGTTCACGTCGAAGATCTTGCGCACGGCGTCGAGATCGGCGTCGACCAGCGGGCCGAACACCGGGTTGATCCCGGTGTTGTTCACCAGCACGTCCAGCGACCCGAAGCGGTCCACGGTGCGGTCCACGGCCTCGGTGCGGGCCGCGGCGTCGCCCGCGTTGCCCGGCACGGCCAGCACCCGGTCGGCGCCGCCCTCGACGGCCTCCGCGAGGGTGTCCGCCGCGGCCTGCAACTCCTCGGGCTTGCGGGCGGTGATGGTGACGGCGGCGCCGCGGCCGAGCAGCGCGGCGGCGATGGCGTACCCGATGCCGCGGCTCGCGCCGGTGATCAGTGCGGTGCGCCCGGCGAGCTCGGCAGTGCCGGACGTCACACCGTTTGTGGAGGTCAGTGCGTCGGAGGTCATCCCGGCACCCTAATCCGAATGCGCTCGCCGCTATCCTGGGCAGGTGGTCACGGCGAGCTGATCGGTCGCCAACCCCGTGTGCTGCGGCGCGCGGGGACATTCCCCTGCCCGCGACCACTCTGGGAGCCCCTTCACCGTGATAACCGCCACTGACCTTGAGCTGCGCGCCGGATCGCGCATCCTGCTGTCCTCGGCCACCCTGCGCGTCCAGCCCGGCGACCGGATCGGGCTGGTCGGCCGCAACGGCGCGGGCAAGACCACCACGCTGCGCGTGCTGGCCGGCGAGTCCGCGCCCTACGGGGGCCAGGTGCGCCGCACCGCGGAGCTCGGCTACCTGCCGCAGGACCCGCGCGAGGGCGACCTGTCGGTGTCGGCGCGGGACCGGGTGCTCTCGGCGCGCGGTCTCGACCAGCTGCTGCACGAGATGGAGAAGTCCCAGAGCGCGATGGCGGAGCTGGTCGACCACGACGAGCAGAGCCGCGCGGTGCGGCACTACAGCCAGCTGGAGGACCGGTTCTCCGCGCTGGGCGGCTACGCCGCGGAGAGCCAGGCCGCCCGGATCTGCGCCAACCTGGGACTGCCGGACCGGGTGCTCGCCCAGCCGCTGCGGACCCTGTCCGGCGGTCAGCGCCGCCGGGTCGAGCTGGCCCGCATCCTGTTCGCCGCCTCCGAAGGGACCGGCGGGCGGTCCAACACCATGCTGCTGCTCGACGAGCCGACCAACCACCTCGACGCGGATTCGATCACCTGGCTCCGCGACTTCCTCTCCGCGCACGACGGCGGTCTGGTGGTGATCAGCCACGACGTCGACCTGCTCGCCGCGGTGGTGAACAAGGTGTGGTTCCTCGACGCCGTGCGGGGCGCCGCCGACACCTACAACATGGGCTGGCAGCGATACCTCGACGCCAGGGCCGCGGACGAGAAGCGCCGCCGCAGGGAGCGCGCCAACGCGGAGAAGAAGGCCGGCGCGCTCATGGTCCAGGCCGACAAGATGCGGGCCAAGGCCACCAAGGCGGTGGCGGCGCAGAACATGATCAAGCGCGCGTCCACCCTGCTGGCCGGCGCCGAGCCCGGGCAGCGCTCCGAGCGCGTGGCGCGGATCCGCTTCCCGCAGCCCGCGTCCTGCGGGCGCACCCCGTTGACGGCGAGCGGGCTGGGCAAGTCGTACGGCTCGCTGGAGGTCTTCAGCGGTGTGGACCTCGCGGTCGACCGGGGCAGCCGGGTGGTGGTGCTCGGTCTCAACGGCGCGGGCAAGACCACCCTGCTGCGGCTGCTCGGCGGCACGGAGAGCCCGGACGCGGGGCAGGTCGAGGCGGGCCACGGCCTGCGGCTCGGCTACTTCGCGCAGGAACACGACACCCTGGACCTCGGCGCCACGGTGTGGGAGAACGTCCGCCACGCCGCGCCGGACACCCCGGAGCAGCAGCTGCGCACGCTGCTGGGCACCTTCCTGTTCCGCGGCGAGCAGCTCGACCAGATGGCCGGCACGCTCTCCGGCGGGGAGAAGACCCGGCTGGCGCTGGCCGCGCTGGTGTCCTCCGCCGCGAACGTGCTGCTGCTCGACGAGCCGACCAACAACCTCGATCCGGCCTCCCGTGAACAGGTTCTTGACGCACTTCGGCATTACGCCGGAGCGGTGGTTCTCGTCACTCACGATCAGGGCGCGGTCGAGGCGCTGGGGCCCGAGCGGGTGATCCTGCTGCCGGACGGCACCGAGGACCATTGGAGTGCCGAGTACCTCGAGCTGGTGCAGCTCGCTTAAATTCTGCGCCCGACCGGGTGATGCGTCGTTCGGCCGATCAGGACTCTGTGTGACGCAGCGTACTGGCGCGTTATTCACACGGTGAGCGTGCTTCTTGGCCCTGTCGGGGTACCACTCACAGATCCACCCGGAGATCGTCTGGCGGATGCCGCACGCCTGGCCGATCATTGCCGCAAGGGCCGTGACCGGCCTCTACCAGTGTCGAAGGAAGGCGTGACGAAGTGGCCGACCTGAAGAAGGGCAGCCGGATCACCGGCAACGCCCGAGACAAGCTCGCATCAGATTTGAAGAAGAAGTACGAGAAAGGCGCAAGTATTCGAGCTCTGGCTGAGTCAACCGGACGATCGTATGGCTTCGTGCACCGGGTCCTCTCGGAGTCCGGTGTCACGCTGCGTGGTCGCGGTGGAGCGACTCGCACGAAGAAGAAGTAGTCTCCCGACGCGATCGATCAGGGGCACCGCAGCGCCCCGGCGCTGCGGAAGGTGAGACCGTCCGGTTGCGTGCGGTGTGCAGCACCGCCGCCGTCGAGATTCGGGCAGGAACGCAGCAGTCGGCGGCGGTAGCGGTCCCGCGGGAACCGGTTCGGCGTTGCAGGTGGCTGGCGCGGCTACCCGCCTCGAGCCGATGACTCACCGGCTCGGGATGTGTCTGCTGAGCATGCGGTGCGGGGGAAGCACCGAGGCGCTTACAACGTTGCAGCAGTGACCGTGGATGGCCGGTGCGCGCGACGAAGGGGCCTCGATGGACAACTCGTGGACGCTGATGAGCAGCGCGATGCGGGGCTCGGGCGCGCCTCGCCCGCTGGCGCCGGGCACCCTGCGCCGGATCCTCGGCTTCGCCCGGCCGCACCGGGCCGCGCTCCTGGTCTTCCTGGCGTTGAGCACCGTCTCCGCGGTGCTGGCGGTCGCCACCCCGGTGCTCGCGGGCCGGGTCGTGGACGCGATCGTCAGGCACTCGGGTGCCGGGCTGGTCATCGGGCTCGCCGTGGTCATCGGGGTACTCGCGGTGATCGACGCGGGTGTCGGGCTGGCCTCGCGATGGCAGTCGTCGCGGATCGGCGAGGGGCTGATCCTGGATCTGCGCCGCGCGGTGTTCGAGCACGTCCAGCGGATGCCGGTGGCGTTCTTCACGCGCACCCGCACCGGGGCGCTGGTCAGCAGGCTCAACAACGACGTGATCGGCGCGCAGACCGCGCTGACCTCGACGCTGTCCGGCGTGGTCACCAACGTGATCCAGCTGGTGCTCACCCTCGCCGTGATGCTGACGCTGTCCTGGCAGGTGACGCTGCTGGCGCTGGTGTTGTTGCCGATCTTCGTGCTGCCCGCGCGCCGGATGGGGGCCCGGCTGGCCGAGCTGCGCCGGGAGGCGTCGGTGCACAACGCGGCGATGACCACGCAGATGACCGAGCGGTTCTCCGCGCCGGGCGCCACCTTGGTCAAGCTGTTCGGGCGGCCGGAGGCCGAGGCCGCCGAGTTCGCCGACCGGGCCACCCGGGTCCGCGACATCGGGGTGCGCAGCGCCATGGGCGCGCGGGTGTTCCTCACCGCGCTCACGCTGGTCTCGGCGCTGGCGCAGGCACTGGTGTACGGCCTTGGCGGCTGGCTGGCGCTGCGCGGTGACCTCGCGGCGGGCACCGTGGTGAGCCTCGCCCTGCTGCTGACCCGGCTGTACTCGCCGCTGACCGCGCTGGCCAACGCCCGGGTCGACGTGATGACCGCGCTGGTGGCCTTCGAGCGGGTCTTCGAGGTGCTCGACGTGCGCCCGATGATCACCGAGCGTCCGGACCCGGTCACCGTGCCCGACGGCGCGGTGTCGGTGGAGTTCGACCAGGTGCGCTTCTCGTACCCGGCGGCGGACCAGGTGTCGCTGGCCTCGCTGGAGGAGGTGGCGACGCTGGACGCGCGGGGCGGCACCGAGGTGCTGCGCGGGGTGGGGTTCCGGGCCGAGCCGGGGCAGCTGGTCGCGCTGGTGGGACCGTCGGGTGCGGGCAAGTCCACCATCGCGTCCCTGGTGCCGCGGCTCTACGACGTGGACGCCGGAGCGGTGCGCCTCGGCGGCGTGGACGTGCGGGACCTGTCGTTCGCCGCGCTGCGCGACACGGTGGGCGTGGTGACCCAGGACGGGCACCTCTTCCACGACACCATCGCGGGCAATCTGCGGTACGCGGACCCGGACGCGACGCACGACGAGCTGTGGGACGCGTTGCGGCGGGCCCGGCTCGAGGACCTGGTGCGCTCGCTGCCCGACGGGCTCGACACCGTGGTCGGCGACCGCGGCTACCGGCTCTCCGGCGGGGAGCGGCAACGGCTGACCATCGCGCGGCTGCTCCTGGCCCGCCCTCGGGTGGTGATCCTCGACGAGGCGACCGCGCATCTGGACTCCGAGTCCGAGTCCGCCGTGCAGGCCGCGCTGGCCGAGGCGTTGCACGGGCGCACCTCGCTGGTCATCGCACACCGGCTGTCCACCATCCGCGCCGCCGACCAGATCCTGGTCGTGGCGGACGGTGCGGTGGTCGAGCGCGGCACGCACGACGAGCTGCTGGCCGCGTCCGGGCGGTACGCGGCGCTGTACCGCACCCAGTTCGCCGAACCCGCGACCGCCGCCTGACGGCCGGTCCGCGACCGAACCGGGATCAGGCGGGATCAGTGGTGTCAGTGGTGGCGGCGCACGGTGAACTCGACCAGGTCGAGCACCGGGGACAGGTTCTCCGCGGGCAGGCCGGTGGCGAGGTGGGCGAGCACGCCCTCGAGCACCAGCTCCAGGTAGCCGGCGAGCACGTCGAGGGGCACATCGGTGCGCAGGTTGCCCGCGTCGCGCTGGCGCTCCAGCCGGGCCCGGGTGGCGGTGGTGAGCTCGACGGACTGCTCGGCCCAGCGAGCGCGGAACTCCGCGTCGGTGCGCAGCCTGCGGCTCACCTCGAGGCGGGTGCTGAGCCATTCCGTCGGTCCGGGTGCGCCCGCCCCGGCCACCACGTCCCGCATCACCTGCACCAGCCCCTGCTCGGCGACCACCTCGGCCATCCTGCGGGCGTCGTCCCTGGCCAGAGCCAGGAAGAGGGTCTCCTTGTCGCCGAAGTGGTGGAAGATCGCCCCGCGGGACAGGCCGGTCGCCTCCTCGAGACGGCGAACCGTCGCGCCCTCGTAGCCGTATATGGCGAAGCAGCGTCGCGCGGCGTCCAGGATCTGCCTGCGGCGTGCCTCCAGATGATCCTGGCTGACGCGTGGCATGGATGAAGCGTACGACTGTAGGAGGACGTACGTACGGCTTGGTGTAACGCTGCGGCTGTCAGAGTAACTGGGTAGCGTGGCTGACGGTCCGACTCCGGGGAGAGGCAGGAGGTGGGGGCACGTGGCGGAACAGATACCGGCTCCGTGTGCTTCGGCGACGGCGGTCGCACCGCCGACCGTGTTGCGGACCCGGGAGGAGGCGGAAGTCTACGTCGCTTCGGTCTGCTTCAAACACGGTCCACCGAAACTGCTCGGCGCCGAGCTCGAGTGGGTGGTACAGCATTCCGGCAACCCCCATCTCCCGCTGAAGGCCCGCCAGCTGGCCGACGCACTCGGCACGCACGCCCCGACGTCCCTCGTCCCCGACAGCCCGCAGCTCCCTCTCCCGCACGGATCCACAGTCACCATCGAACCCGGTGGACAGCTCGAGATATCGAGCCCGCCTCGCGCCTCACTCGCCGAGCTCATCACCACCGTGGAAGGCGACACCGCCACCCTCACCGATCTTCTCGATCCCGCCGGACTGGTTCTCAGCGGTTCCGGCTCCGATCCGCATCGCCCGTCCCGCCGGTTGATCGACATCCCGCGTTATGCCGCGATGGAAGCGGCGTTCGACCGGATCGGCCCGATGGGCCGCACCATGATGTGCTCCACCGCCGCGGTCCAGGTGTGCCTCGACGCCGGCGCGGGCGCCGACATCACCCAGCGCTGGGCGGCGCTGCACGACCTGGGGCCGGTGCTGCTCGGCGCGTTCGCGAACTCGCCGTGGCTGGGTGGGCAGCGCACCGGGTGGTCGTCCTCGCGGATGCACGCCTGGTTCGCGCTGGACCCGGTGCGCACCAGGCCCGGTGCGGTGCACGACGACCCGGCCGCCGACTGGGCGCGCCGCGCGCTGGACACCCCGCTGCTCTGCCGGCGCAGGCCGGGCAGCAGCTGGTCGGTTCCGAACGGGGTGACCTTCGTCGACTGGATGTCCGGGCAGCTGCCCGGCGAGCCGACGACCGAGGACCTCGACTATCACCTGACCACGCTGTTTCCTCCGGTGCGCCCGCACGGGCACCTGGAGGTTCGCTACCTGGACACCCAGCCGGCGGGAGAGTGGTTGGTGCCGGTGGCGGTGGTCGCGGCGCTGCTGGCCCAGCCGGAGATCACCGCGGCGGCCAGGGAGGCGGCCGCGCCCGCGGCCGGCCGCTGGCTGGCGGCGGCGAAGCACGGGCTGCGGGACCCGGTGCTGGCCACCGCGGCGTGCACCGTGTTCGACCTGGCCTGCCGCGCCCTCGCGACGATCGGTGCCCCCGAGGAGCT
>DASXOL010000100.1:0-21153 GCA_036494295.1 Pseudonocardiaceae bacterium | reverse complement strand
CCACCCGGCGCTCCATCCAGATCATGAACAGCGTCATGACCATGAGGAAGACGAAGACCACGATGACCTTCGCCGCGGTGAGCCAGAGTGGATCGTCGGCGAGCAACTGCTCGGTAGGTGTCACGTGCGGCCTCCCCACGGTTTGTAGGAGCTCTGGGTGGGCCGGACGCCGCCCACGTTGGCCACCGTCACCTCGGCGCCGTGCCCGACGCCGAGACTGCGCCGGACGGTAGCGGGTCCCGAGTTGCCGGGGAGCCACACCACCCCATCGGGGAGGTCCGCGATCGCCAGCGGCAGCGTCACGGATCCGCGCGAGGTGGACACCTTCACCTGCCCGCCGGGCCGCAGCAGCAGCTCGTCGGCGGTTGCCGCGGACAGCAGGGCCACCGCGGGCCGGGCCGTCCCGGCCAGATGCGGCTCGCCGTCCTGCAGCGACCCGTTGTCCAGGAGCCGGCGCCAGGTGGCCAGCAGCACCTTCCCCCCCTCGGGGGCGGGCGCCGGCTGCGCGGCCACCTCGGGTGCGGGCGCCTCGGCCCGCCGGTAGCGGCCGAGCGCGGTGAAGTCACCCGCCGACGCGGCCGGGGTCTGGGTGAACAGGTCGAAGTCCATCTCGACGGCGAGGCTGTCGAGCACCCGGCAGTCCGGCAGCGCCGCCTGTGCGGTGGCGTTGCCCGACGTGATGGTGGTGGCGAACTCGCGGCGCCTGCCTTCCCAGTTCAGGTAGCTGCCCGCCTTCTCGGCGGCCGCGGCGATGGGCAGCACCACGTCGGCGACCGCGGTCACCGCGGAGGGCCGCATCTCCAGGCTCACCACGAACCGCGCCTTGTTGAGTGCCTGGTCGGCCAGTTTCGGGTCGGGCAGGTCACCCGGGTCGACTCCGGCGACGACGAGCGCGTCGAGCCGACCCGCCGCGGCCGCGGCGATCATGCCCGCGGTGTCCAGCCCGGCCTGGCTGGAGATGGTGGCGCCCCAGGCCTGCTCGACCTCGGCACGCGCCGCGGCGTCGGTGACCGGCCTGCCACCGGGCAACAGGTTCGGTGCCGCGCCCGCGTCGAGCGCGCCCCGTTCCCCGGCCCGGCGGGGCACCCAGGCGATACCCGCCCCGGTCCGCTCGGCCAGCCGCGACACCGCGGAGTACAGCCCCGGCACCTCGGCGGCACGCTCACCGACCATGACCACCGCGCCGCTGCTGCTCAGTGCGTCGAGCGCGGCGCCGTCGAGTGCGTCCAGCGCGGCCGCCTCGCCGCCCGGCACCGCCCGCAGCAGCGTGCCGAAGGTGCGGCGCACCGCCGGGGTGGTGAACTGCCCGAGGTGCCACACCGGCATGCCCCGGTCCCGCGCCGCTCGCCGCAACCGCAGGAAGACGATCGGCGACTCCTCCTCCGGCTCGAACGCCACGCACAGCACCGCGGGGGCGGCGCTCAGGTCGTCGTAGGTCACCCCGCCGCTGTCCGGGCCGACGCCCACCACGTGCGCGGCGAGGAAGTCCAGCTCCTCAGCGGTGTGCGGGCGGGCCCGGAAGTCGATGTTGTTGGTGCCGAGCGCGACGCGGGCGAACTTCGCGTAGGCGTAGGCGTCCTCGACGGTCAGCCGGCCCCCGGCGAGCACCCCGACGCCGCCCGACCGCATCGCGAGCAGGCCTTCGGCCGCGGTCTGCAGCGCCTCGGGCCACGAGGCGGGCTGCAGCTTGCCGAAACTGTCCCGGACCATCGGCCGGGTGATCCGGTCCTCCGCGCGGGCGTAGATGAACGCGAAGCGGCCCTTGTCGCAGTTCCACTCCTCGTTGACCTCGGGGTCGTTGCCCGCGAGCCTGCGCTGCACCGTGCCGCGCCGCCAGTCGGTGCGCTGCGCGCAGCCCGACGCGCAGTGCTCGCACACCCCGGGGGTGGAGACCAGGTCGAACGGCCGGGAGCGGAACCGGTAGGCGGCACTGGTGAGCGCACCGACCGGGCAGATCTGGATGGTGTTGCCGGAGAAGTAGGACTGGAACGGCTTGTCCGCCGCGACGCCGACCTGCTGGTCCGAGCCGCGCTCCAGCATCTCGATGAACTCGTCGCCCGCGATCTGCTCGGAGAACCGGGTGCAGCGCTGGCAGAGCACGCAGCGTTCCCGGTCCAGCAGCACCTCGGTGGAGATCGGCAGCGGCTTGGGGAAGGTCCGCTTCGTCTCCAGGAACCGGGAGTCCGCCCTGCCGTTGGACATCGCCTGGTTCTGCAGCGGGCATTCGCCGCCCTTGTCGCAGATCGGGCAGTCCAGCGGGTGGTTGATCAGCAGCAGCTCCATGACGCCCTGCTGGGCCTTGTCCGCCACCGCCGAGGTGTGCTGGGTCCGGACCACCATGCCGTCGGCGACCGTGAGCGTGCAGCTGGCCTGCGGCTTGGGCATCGGGCGCCCGCCCATCTCCACCTCGACCAGGCACTGGCGGCAGGCGCCCGCCGGATCGAGCAGCGGATGGTCGCAGAACCGGGGCACGATGATGCCGAGCCGCTCACAGGTGCGGATCACCAGTTCGCCCTTGGGGGCGTCGACCTCGTTGCCGTCGACGGTGAGCCGCACGTACCCCTCAGGGACGGGTCGGCTGGTGTCCTGCTGTGCCAGCGTCATCTGTCCGCTCCCGCATACGTGGCCTGCGCCGTCGAGCGCCCGTAGCTGGGCTGCTTGGCGCACAGGTCGAGGAACTCCTGCCGGAAGTACTTGATGGCGCTGGTGATCGGGCTGGTGGCGCCGTCACCGAGGGCGCAGAACGACCGGCCCAGGATGTTGTCGCACACGTCGACCATGGTGTCGACGTCCGCCGGCGTGCCTTCGCGGCGCAGCATCCGCTCCAGGATCTGCACCAGCCAGTAGGTGCCCTCCCGGCACGGGGTGCACTTGCCGCAGGACTCGTGTTTGTAGAACTCGGTCCACTTCATCACCGCCCACGGCACGCTCACCTTGTTGTTGAACACCATGATCGCGGTGGTGCCCAGCATCGAGCCGGCCTCGGCGGCGCCCTCGAAGTCCAGCGGGATGTCCATGTGCTTGGCGGTCAGCAGCGGGGTGGACGATCCGCCCGGCGTCCAGAACTTCAGCGGGCCGCCCTTCATCCCGCCCGCCATGTCCAGCAGTTCGCGCAGCGTGATGCCCAGCGGAGCCTCGTACTGCCCGGGGTTCTTCACGTGCCCGGAGATCGAGTAGATCTTCGGGCCGGGCGACTTCTCGGTGCCCATCTCGCGGAACCACGCCGACCCGCCGTTGACGATGTAGGGCACCGAGGCGATCGTCTCGACGTTGTTCACCACGGTCGGCGCCGAGTACAGCCCGGAGGTGGCCGGGAACGGCGGCTTGAGCCGGGGCTGGCCGCGCCTGCCCTCCAGGGAGTCGAGCAGCGCGGTCTCCTCGCCGCAGATGTAGGCGCCCGCGCCCGAGTGCACCACGATGTCCAGGTCGAAGCCGGTGCCGAGGATGTCCTTGCCCAGATAACCGGCTTGGTAGGCCTCGCTCACCGCCCGCTGCACGCGGCGGATGCAGTGCAGCATCTCGCCGCGCACGTAGATGAAGCACTCGTGGGCGCGGATGGCGTAGCTGGTGATGATGCAGCCTTCGATCAGCGAGTGCGGGTCGGCCATCATCAGCGGCACGTCCTTGCAGGTGCCGGGCTCGCCCTCGTCGGCGTTGATCACCAGGTACTTCGGCTTCGCGGCCGCGCCGGTGGCCGGCTCGCCCTCCTTGGCCTGCGGGATGAAGCTCCACTTGAGACCGGTCGGGAAGCCCGCGCCGCCCCGGCCGCGCAGGCCGGAGTCCTTGATCAGCTGGATGAGCCGGTCGGGATGGGGCGGGTCCTCGCCGTCCTTGCCCAGCAGCACCGTGCGCAGCGCCGTGTAGCCCTCGAGCTGGGTGTAGGTCTGGAACGTCCAGGACTGCGGCGACAACCAGCGCCGGGTCAGCACCGGGGTGAGCGTCCGCTCGGTGGCGGTCTCCTCGGTCACGGCCCCTCCTCCCTCGACGGCGATGTCGTCACGACGGCGGCGGTCGCGTGGACCGTCGCCACCCTGCGGCCGGTCACTTCTTCTCCGGAGCCGCGGGAAGGGTGACCTCGTCCGGCATCGGCGGCGCCTGCCAGCCCTTCTCCTCGGCCAGCCGGTTGCCCGCCAGCGTCTCGTCCGCGGCGGACGGGGCGTCGACCGCGGCCTTGAAGTCCGCTTCGTCGCCGAAGAACCCGGCCAGCTGCAGCTCCACGTCGCGCCAGTCGGTCAGCGGCGCGCCCCGGGTGGGCGTCGGCCGTTCCCCTCTGCGCAACGCGTCCACCAGCCGGGTCGCGGACTCCACCGTCTGGTTGTCGAAGAACTCGTAGTTCACCTGCAACACGGGGGCCAGGTCACAGGCCGCGAGGCATTCGGCGTGCTCCAGGGTGATCGATCCCTTGCTGCCCGGCCTGCCCGCGGTCTCCTCGTGCCCGACGCCGAGCCGCTTGCGCAGCTGCTTGTAGATGTCGTCGCCGCCCAGCGCCGCGCAGAGCGTGTTGGTGCAGACGCTGACCAGGTGCTCGCCGCCCGGCTTGCGCTTGTACATGGTGTAGAAGGTGGCCACCGCACTGACCTCGGCGGTGGTGATCTCCAGCTGCTCGGCGCAGAACGCGATGCCGGCCTGGCTCACGTGGCCCTGCACGCTCTGCACGAGGTGCAGCAGCGGCAGCAGCGCCGAGCGGGACTCCGGGTAGCGGGCGATGATCTGCTTCGCGCGATCCCTGGTCTGCTCGTCGAACACGCTGGTGTCCACCCTCACCGCGCGCTCCACCGGCGCGTTCTGCAGGCTGGACAGCGTGCTGGGCGAGGTCTGGTCGCCCGCGCGCGCCGCGTCCGAGGGCCGCGCGGTGAAGGCCGGGTTCTCGGCCGCGCTCATCGGTCCACCCCTCCCATCACCGGGTCGATCGACGCCACCGCCGCGATGACGTCAGCCACCAGCCCGCCCTCACTCATCGCGGGCATGGACTGCAGGTTCACGAAGCTGGGGTCGCGGACGTGGACCCGCATCGGCCGGGTTCCGCCGTCGGAGACCAGGTGGTAGCCCAGCTCGCCCCGTGGCGACTCGACGGCCGCGTACACCTGCCCGGGGGGCACCCGGAAGCCCTCGGTCACCAGCTTGAAGTGGTGGATAAGCGACTCCATGGACTGGCCCATGATCTTGCGGACGTGCGCCAGCGAGTTGCCCATCCCGTCGGAACCGATGGACAGCTGCGCCGGCCAGGCGACCTTCGCGTCCTCGACCATCACCGGGCCGGGCTCCAGCTTGTCCAGCGCCTGGGCCACGAGCTTGAGCGACTGGTGCATCTCCTCGACGCGCAGCACGTACCTGGCGTAGCAGTCGCCGTCGGTGGAGGTGGGAACCTCGAAGTCGTACTCCTCGTAGCCGCAGTAGGGCTCCACCTTCCGCAGGTCCCACTCCAGGCCGGTGGAGCGCAGGATCGGGCCGGTGACGCCGAGCTGCAGACAGCCGTCCAGCGGCAGGTAGCCGACGTTCTGCAGCCGCTGCTTCCAGATCGGCTGGCCGGTGAGCAGCTTGTCGTAGTCGGGCAGCCGGGAGTCCATGATCTTGATGAAGTCCCGGATCTTGGTCTCGTAGCCCTGCGGGAGGTCCTGCGCGACGCCGCCGGGCCGGATGAACGCGTGGTTCATCCGCAGACCGGTGAGGAACTCCAGCAGGTGCAGGACCTCCTCGCGCTCCCGGAACCCCGCGGTCATCCCGGTCAGCGCGCCGAGCTCCATACCGCCGGTGGCTATCGCCACCAGGTGCGAGCTGATCCGGTTGAGCTCCATCAGCAGGACCCGGATCACCTGCGCCCTTCGCGGCGGGGTGATGCCGAGCAGCTTCTCGGTGGCCAGGCAGTACCCCGCCTCGTTGAACAGCGGGGCCAGGTAGTCCATCCGCGTCACGAAGGTGACGCCCTGGGTCCAGGTCCGGTACTCGCAGTTCTTCTCGATACCGGTGTGCAGGTAGCCGATCACCGAGCGGGCCTGGGTGACGACCTCGCCCTCCAGCTCCAGCACCAGGCGCAGCACGCCGTGCGTCGACGGGTGCTGGGGCCCCATGTTGATGACGATGCGGTCGTCGTGCTGGCTGTCGTCGAGCAGCGTGTCCCAGTCGCCGCCGGTGACCGTGTAGACGCGGCCCTCGGTGGTCTCGCGCGACGAGGCGTACGGATCGGGGCCGCGGGCGCCCGCGCCGTCGGTCGGCTCGCTCGTCACCTGGCCGTCGCCGAGATCCGTGGCGTCACCGGTTTCGGTGGCGTCATCGGTTTCGGTGGCGTCCGTGGCTTCGGTGGCGTCGCTGGTGGTTCCGCTGCCGACCGGGTGCGCGGTGTCCGTGTGCTCTGTCTCCGTCTCGCTGCTCACGAGTACGCCCTCCGCTGGTCCGGCGGCGGGATCTCGGCGCCCTTGTACTCCACCGCGATCCCACCGAGCGGGTAGTCCTTGCGCTGCGGGTGGCCGTCCCAGTCGTCCGGCATGAGGAGCCTGGTCAGCGCGGGGTGGCCGTCGTAGACGATGCCGAACATGTCCCACGTCTCCCGCTCGTGCCAGTTCGCGGTCGGGTAGACCGCGACCACGCTGGGGATGTGCGGATCGGCGGTGTCCACGGCGACCTCGAGCCGGATCCGGCGCCGGTAGGTCATCGAGGTGAGGTGGTAGACGGAGTGCAGGCGCTGCGGCACGTCCGTCCCGTAGTCGACACCGGACACCGAGCTGCACAGTTCGAACCGCAGCGCCGGGTCGTCCCGAAGAGTCCTGCAGAGCGCGAGCAGGTGCTCGCGACGGACGTAGTAGGTGATCTCCCCACGATCCACGGTGACCTGCTGGATGGCCTCCGCGGGCAGGCCGCGCTCCTGCATCGCGGCGAGCAGTTCGTCGGTGAACTCGTCGAACCAGCCGCCGTAGGGCCGCTGCGCCGGGGACGGCACGTGCGCGGGCAGCCGAAGGCCGCCGAAGCCGGAGGTGTCACCGGGGCCGCGGACGCCGAACATGCCCTGCCGCGCGCGCCCGGCGACCAGGCCGCCGCGCGCCTCGTGCTCGGCCTGCTCCCCGTGGTCCATGCCCGCGGAGCTGTACTGGCCGGGTTCGATGTTCTCGTGGGGGCCGTTGTCCGATGTGGTGTCGAGATCCTTGTCCGCCATACCGCTCACTGCTTCCGGGCTTCGATGACCTCGGAGCGTCCGCTCCCGGATGGACGAGGTGGCTTCTGCGGGCCGTAGCGCACCGACGAGGGCAGCAGCTGGGTGTGCTCACCCCGCTCCGCCTTCAGCGCGGCCCGCTTCGGGCCCAGCGGCTCGTCCATGATCTTGTCGTGCAGTTTCAAGATCGCGTCGATGAGCATCTCCGGACGGGGCGGGCAGCCGGGCAGGTACATGTCCACCGGGACGATGTGGTCGACGCCCTGGACGATGGCGTAGTTGTTGAACATCCCGCCGCTCGACGCGCAGACGCCCATCGCGAGCACCCAGCGCGGTTCGGGCATCTGGTCGTAGATCTGGCGCAGTACCGGCGCCATCTTGTTGCTCACCCGGCCCGCGACGATCATGAGATCGGCCTGCCGGGGGGAGGCGCGGAAGACCTCCATACCGAACCGGGCCAGGTCGTAACGTGGCGCGCCGGTGGTCATCATCTCGATCGCGCAGCAGGCCAGCCCGAAGGTGGCCGGCCACAGCGAGGACTTCCGGGTCCAGTTGACCAGCTTCTCCACGCTGGTGAGCAGGATCCCGCTGGGGAGCTTCTCCTCGAGTCCCATGTCAGTTCCAGTCCAGCCCGCCGCGACGCCACACGTAGGCATAGGCGAAGCCGAGCGTCACGATGAACAGGATGACCTCCACCAGGCCGAACAGGCCGAGAGCGTTGGCAGACACCGCGAACGGGTAGAAGAAGACCATCTCGATGTCGAACAGGATGAACAACATCGCGGTGAGGTAGTAGGCCACCGGCATGCGGCCCCCACCGACCACCGGCTGCGGTGAGGGCTCGATGCCACACTCGTAAGCGTCGAGCTTCGCCCTGTTGTACCGGCGCGGCCCGACATACGGAGCGACGAGCACGGAGAAGACCGCGAACGCTCCCGCGAGCACGAGCATCAGCACCAAGGGGACGTAGGGCTGCAGCACTTGCGTCCCTTCCTTCCCGTCCTAATCGACGCCAAGGCACACCCTACGTGCGAACCGGTCACGGCCTGCACTGAGGCTAACCTAAAACCGGCCTCTAACAGGTGGTCAGCGATTCCAACGTTGGGTTAATCTTTTTGCGGTATTTGATCAGGCGCTCGGCGCCAACCGGGTCATCGTCGCGATCACCCGGTCCATCGCATCGCCCTCCCGGCTGTCGTAGAGGTTGGCAAGCAGCTTGAGCACGAAGCGCATAAGCGTAGTGTGCGGCATGCCGTAGCGGGTGGCCGTCCGCATGACCTTCGGATGGCCGATCAATCGGCTGAACGTGTTGCCCAGCCGGAAGTATCCGCCCAGTTCGTCACGCAGCACCGACGGGTAGCGGCGCAGCGCATGCTCCCGCGCCGGGCCTTCGGACCTGGCCATCGCCTGGATCGCGCACTCCGCGGCCAGCCGGGCGGACTGCATCGCGTAGGCGATGCCCTCGCCGTTGAACGGGTTGACCATGCCGCCGGCGTCGCCGACCAGGAGCAGGCCCTTGCGGTAGTGCGGGGTGCGGTTGAAGCCCATCGGAAGCGCGGCGCCGCCGACCTTGCCGATGGCGTTCTGCTCCCGGAATCCCCACTCCTCGGGAGTGCCGTCGAGCCATGAGCGCAGCAACGCTCGGTAGTCGGTGTTGCCGTACGCCTTCGACGTGGACAGGATCCCGAGGCCGACGTTCGACGTGCCGTCACCCATGCCGAAGATCCAGCCGTAGCCGGGCAGCAGCTTGTTGTCGTTCGGGTCGCTGCGGTCCCAGAGCTCCAGGTGGCTCTCCAGGAAGTCGTCGTGGGTGCGCGGGCTGGTGTAGTAGCGCCGGACCGCGACGCCCATCGGGCGGTCCTCGCGCTTGTCCATGCCCAGGCTCAGCGCGAGCCGGGCGCTCACCCCGTCGCAGGCCAGCGTGAGCGGGGCGCGGTAGTGCACCGGCTGCTTGTCCGGACCCTGCTTGCCGCGCACGCCGGTGACCGTCCCGGTGCGCTCGTCGACGACGGCCTCGGTGATGGTGGTCCGCTCGTGCAGCCGGGCGCCCGCCTTCTCCGCGTGCCTGGCGAGCATCTCGTCGAAGTCCTGCCGAGGACGGACCGCACCGTACGGCGGGAAGCTGGCGAGGTCGGGCCAGGGCAGCTCCAGCGTGATGCCGCCGCCGACCACCCGCAGACCCTTGTTGTGCAGCCAGCCCGCCTCTTTGCTGGTGTCGATGCCGAGGTCGATCAGCTGCTTGACGCCGCGCGGGGTCAGGCCGTCGCCGCAGACCTTGTCGCGGGGGAACACCGACTTCTCCAGCAGGAGCACGTCGAGTCCGGCGCGCGCCAGGTAGGCGGCGGCCGTCGCGCCTGCCGGGCCTGCGCCGACGACGATCACGTCCGCGCTGTCGTCTCCTGAGTTCACGCCCGCCACCTCGTCATACCGCTCCTCGGTTGTGAACCGTTGGTCGATCCGCTCAACAGAGTGTAAATCCCGGGCCGACGCCCCGCTGTCACGGTCCGCGGTGGTCGACTCGCCTGCCGGCGTGCGCGGGGTGTCGGTCAGTGCTGTTCCGGCTGCTCCCGCGGTTCCAGCTGCTTCGGCGCTTCCGGCTGCTCCCGCTGTTCCGGCTCGTCCAGCTGCTTCGACGTTGGCTTGACGGCTCGGTGCAGCGCGACGATGCCGCCGGTCAGGTCGCGCCACTCGACAGCGGTCCAGCCCGCGGCGGACACGCGTTCGGCCAGCTCCTGCTGATCGGGCCAGGCCCTGATCGACTCGGCGAGGTAGACGTAGGCGTCCGGATTGCTGCTCACCCTGCGGGCGACCGCGGGCAGCGCGCGCATCAGGTACTCGAGGTACACGACGCGGAACGGCCGCCAGGTGGGGGTGGAGAACTCGCACACCACGAGGCGCCCACCCGGCCGGGTTACCCTGGCCAGCTCGGCCAGCGCCGCGTCGGGGTCCGCCACGTTGCGCAGCCCGAAGGAGATGGTCACCGCGTCGAAGACGTCGTCGGCGAACGGGAGCCGGAGCGCGTCGGCGGCGACCAGCGGCACCTTCCGGTGCGCCCCGGCCCGCAGCATGCCCAGCGAGAAGTCGGCCGCGACGGACAGCGCACCCGACCTGGCGAACTCCACAGTGGACACCGCGGTGCCTGCGGCCAGGTCGAGCACCCGTTCGCCCGGTCCGGCGCCGACCGCGATCCTGGTGCTTCGGCGCCACCGCCGATCCTGGCCGAACGACAACACCGTGTTGGTGATGTCGTAGCGGCGGGCCACCCCGTCGAACATCGAGGCGACCTCACGGGGGTCCTTGTCCAACCCGGCTCTGGGCACGCCGCCACCCTATGTGCGGCTCTTCAAGAGCCACCAACCCCGGTCCACGCTGCTCTCAACCGCCGCAAACCCTCGCGCGGCCCGCCGGACCGCCGCCGTCTCGGGGGCGCCGGAACCGCGGTTTGGGGGCCGGCCGGTGTCGCCGATGCTCGCCCCATCGCAGCCAGGGGACGCGGGGTTTGCTGCACTTGACGGCAGCGGAAGGCGGGGTTTGTGGCTCTTGAAGAGCCCCTAACCGGCGCGGAGGGCGTCGAGCATGCCGGTTACCGAGGCGGGCCAGGTGAATTCTTCGGCGCGGGCACGGGCAGCGGCGCGCCGGGAGGGTTCCGGGGCGTCGAGCAGGCGGCTGACGGCACCGGCGAACGCCAGCGCGTCATCGGCGACGGCGGCGCCGCACGCCGGGCAGATGATCTCGCTCAGCGCCGACGAGTGCGAGACGACCACCGGGGTGCCCGACGCGAGCGCCTCCAGGGCGGCCAGCCCGAAGGTCTCGTGCGGGCCGGGCGCCAGCGACACGTCGGCGCTGGCGAGCAGCCTGGCCACGTCGCCGCGCCCGTCCAGGAAACCCAGGAAGGTCACCGGCAGGCCGGCGGCCCGCCGCTCGAGCGCCTCCCGGCGCGGACCGTCACCGGCGATGACCAGGCGCACCCGCTCGCCGGACTCGTGCAGCTCGGCGAGGGTGTCGACGGAGCGCTCGACGTGCTTCTCCGGCGAGAGCCGCCCGCAGTGCACCAGCATCGAATCCGCCCCGCGGGCCAGTTCGGCGCGCAGCGCGCTGTCCCGGTGCGTCGGCGCGAAGGTGGCCAGGTCGACGCCAAGCGGGACCTGTAGCACGTTCGTCGTGCCGATCCGGTCGAACTCCTCGCGGGCGAACCCCGTGGTGCACACCACGGTGTCGTAGGACGCGGCCATCCTGGCGTTGGCCCAGTCGGCCAGGCGCCGCGCGGCCGGATCCGGCAGCAGGAACTGGTGCAGCAGCCGGTCGAGCCGCTCGTGCGAGATCACCACGCTGGGCACCCCGTTGCGGGACGCCCATCTGCCCATGCCACGCAGCGTCAGCCGGTCGGAGACCTCCAGCCGGTCCGGCCGCAGCGCCTCCAGCAGGATCTGCACCCGCCACGGGTCCACCGCGCGATACCCGCCGGTCCACGGGAGCTTCGGCGCGGGCAGGGTGATCCGCCGGACGCCGCTGGGCATGATCTCGTCGGCCTTGCGGTTCCCCGGCACCACGAGCACCACCTCGTGCCCGCGCGCGACGTAGCCGGCGCCGAGGTGGTGCAGTGCGGTGCGCAACCCGCCGGATCGCGGCCCGTAGAAGTTGGCCAGCTGCACGATGCGCATGGGGCGGCCTGCTCCGATGTCGTCGTCGGTCACGCCACCCGCCGGGTGTCCATCGGCAGCCCGGTGACCTGGGCGTAGTGGCCGAGCAGCTCGTCGCAGATCTCGGGCCAGGTGCGGCGCAGCACGGACCGGCGAGCGGCCGCGCCCAGCCGGGTGCGCAGCTCCTCGTCCGCGGCCAGCTCCCGGACCGCCTCCCGCAGCGCGCGGCCGAAGACCTCGTCCGCATCCGACCTGCCGGTCTCCGGCAGCAGGTATCCGGAGCGGCCGTCGGCCACCAGATCGCGCGGGCCGCCCGCGTTCGGCGCGATCACCGGCAGGCCGGAGGCCAGCGCCTCCTGTACCGCCTGGCAGAACGTCTCGAACGGCCCGGTGTGCACGAAGACGTCCAGGCTGGCGTAGGCAGCGGCCAGCTCGTCACCGGTGCGGAAGCCCAGGAACGCGGCCTCCGGCAGCTGCTTGGCCAGCTTCCGCCGGTCCGGACCGTCGCCCACCACGACCAGCCGCACCCCGGGCACGTCCTGTAGCGCGGCCAGCCGCATGACCTTCTTCTCCGGGGCCAGCCTGCCCACGAAGCCGACCAGCAGCTCGCCGTCCGGGGCCAGTTCGCGGCGCAGCGCGTCGTCGCGGCGCGACGGCCGGAAGCGGATGATGTCGACACCGCGCGCCCAGCGGTGCACCCGGGGGATCCCGTGCTCGATCAGGTCGGCCGCCGCCGAGGTGGACGGCGCCAGGGTGCGGTCGGCGCCGCTGTGCAGCTTGCGGGTCCAGCGCCACGCGGTGCGGGCCGCGAAGCCCAGCCCGTAGGAGTCGGCGAAGCCGGCCACGTCGGTCTGGTAGACCGCCACGGTGGGGACGCCCAGCTTGCGGGCCGCCCACAGGCCGCGCGCGCCGACGATCACCGGTGCCGCCAGATGCACCACGTCGGGCTGGAAGTCCCGCATCGCGGTGAGCACCTTGCGGGTCGGCAGGCCGACCGGTATCGAGTCGACCACCGGCAGGTCCACCGCCGGTATGCGGACCACCGGGGCGCCCTGGTAGCTGTCGGGTCCGCGGCCGGGAGCGATCACCATCGGCTGGTGGCCGCAGCGGAGCAGGTGTTCGACCACTCGGACCACCGAGTTGGTGACACCGTTGACGACGGGCAGGAACGATTCGGTCACGATCGCCACGCGCATGGCGCTGACGGTGTCGGTCCTGGTCTCCGGCGAGACGAAGCGATCGTGTCGCAACGCGGAACTCCTGACGAACACCTCGTACTGCGCGTCGGCAACCTCGCTGCCCGCACCCGAACTGCCCAACCAGCTACCCACCGTGTCTACCCAAGGCCTCGGCATTCCCACTCGTGAGCGGGGCGTTCCCGCGCACCTCACGAACACGACATGTCGGCGACACCCTACGCAGTCAGGCCGCGACGAGGATTCAGGACCGCAGGCGCCTGCGCACGGCGTATCCGGCGGGCACCAGCACCACCCAGAGCACCAGCAGCGTCACCGAGGCGGGCCCCAGTCCGATCGTCCAGCTCCGGCCCTCGACACGGACCTCCTCCGGATCGGCCAGGTCGTACTCGGCCCTGACCAGCTGCCCCACCTGCAGGCCGGACGGATACGCCAGGCCTTCGTCCGGGCTGTACACCTCACCGTTGGGCCCGGCGAACTGCACCACGGTGCGCATCGAACCGACCGCGAGGACCTGCGCCGTGGCGTGCCCGGTCCGTGCGTCGATGTGAGCATCGTCGCGGGCGGCCCCGGCCAGCGCGAGCACCACGGCCGCGGTGATCACCAACGGCACCGCGGCAAGTGCCCAGGACAACCGGCCGCGCGGCAACGGCAGCCGGCCCGTCGCGAGGCGTCCGGCAGGCGCGAAACGGGCCCGCAAGGTCATCCGGTCGAGAGTAGCCGTGGACGCTCAGTGCACATCGGCGAACCACCCCTAATACTCTGGAGCGGTGACCATCGCCCCGCTGGCCGACCGGCTGGTCGTGCGCTCGTACCCGGTGGGCGGTGGCGGCGACCTGATCGATCTGCTCCCCTCCCCGCGCGGAGTGCTGTCCTGGGTGCGCGACGGCGAGGGCCTGGTGGGCTGGGGCGAGGTGGCCCGACTGTGCACCGCGGGGCGGGACCGGTTCGCCAGGACCGAGGCGTGGTGGCAGTCGTTCGCCGCACAACTCGACGTGCGCGACGAGGTGGGACTGCCCGGCAGCGGCCCGGTCGCGTTCACCAGCATCGCGTTCGACGACTCCCCCGGCAGCTCGGTACTGGTGGTGCCCAGAGTGGTGGTGGGCAGGCGCGACGGGGTGACCTGGGTGACCGAGGTGAAGACCGGCGCGGCCGCCGAGCCGGTGGTCCCGGTGCGCCGACCCACCGGACTGCGCTACTCCGACGGCGAGCTGCCGGTGACCGCGTGGCGGGAGGCGGTGAACCGGGCGGTCACCCGGATGCGGACCGGGTCGGCGCCCGCGAAGGTGGTCCTCGCGCACGATCTGCTGGCCATTGCCGACGATCCGCTCGATCCGCGCTTCCTGCTGCACGGGCTGGCCGCGCGCTACCCGTCCTGCTGGACCTTCGCGGTGGACGGGCTGGTGGGCGCCACCCCGGAGCTGCTGCTGAGCCGCCGCGGCACGGAGGTGACCTCGCGGGTGCTGGCGGGCACCACCTGGCCGCACGAGGGCTCCGACGCACCCGCGCTGGCGGCCGAGCTGCTCGCCTCCCGCAAGGACCGCGACGAGCACCGGTACGCGGTGGACTCGCTGGCCGACATGCTGCGCCCGTTCTGCACCGAACTGGACGTCCCCGACGCGCCCACCGTGCTGCAGCTGCGCAATGTGCTGCACCTGGCCACCGAGGTGCGCGGGACGCTGCGCGCGCCGGGCACCCCGCTGCTCGACCTGGCCGACGCGGTGCACCCCACCGCCGCCGTAGGCGGGACACCCACCCCGGACGCGGTGCGCACCATCGGCGAGCTGGAGGCGATGGACCGCGGCCGCTACGCGGGCCCGGTCGGCTGGGTGGACGCGGCGGGCAACGGCGAGCTGGGCATCGCGCTGCGCTGCGCCCAGGTGGCCGGCCGGGCGGCTCGGCTCTTCGCCGGCTGCGGCATCGTGGCCAGCTCCGATCCCGACTCGGAGGTGGCCGAGGCGGCGGCCAAGCTGGTCCCGGTGCGGGACGCGCTGGAAGGGGTGAGCTGACCGCCATGGCCGAGTCCGCCGAGACGGTCCGCTACGAGCTCGACGGCCACGTCGCGACCATCACCTACGACCGGCCCGCTCGGCTCAACTCGATCGACGGCCGGATGCGCACCGAGCTCAACGCGGCGTTCACCCGCTTCCGGGAGTCCGAGGACGCCTGGGTGGCCGTCGTCACCGGGTCCGGCCGGGCCTTCTGCGCGGGGGCCGACCTGCGCGGCGAGGGCAACCCGGCGGGCGAGTTCCCCGGCACCTTCTGGGAGCGCCCGACGGTCAACTCGTTCGAGAGCGGCTGGGAGATCTACAAGCCGGTGATCGCCGCGGTGAACGGGTACTGCCTGGGATACGGGCTCACCCTGGTGACCTGGTGCGACTTCGTGATCGCCAGCGAGCGCGCCGAGTTCGGCTTCCCCGAGGTGCGCGTCGGCATCCCCACCATCGTCGGGGCGCTGCGGCTGCCGCAGCGGATCGGCTGGCAGTACGCGATGGAACTGCTGCTCACCGGCGAGCGGATCGACGCCGCGCGGGCCAAGGAGATCGGGCTGGCCGGCTGGGTGGTGCCACACGAGGACCTCATGACGGAGGCGAGGGCGCTGGCCGACCGCCTGGTGCGGGCCGCGCCGCTGGCCGCCCGTGCGACGAAGGAGATGGCGGTGCGCGGACCCCAGATGTCCGGTGTGGACGCGATCCGGTTCGGTGAGACGATGCGCCGGGTGGCCGGGGCCACCGAGGACGCCGCGGAGGGCATGCAGGCCGCCAGGGAGGGCCGCGAGCCGGTGTGGCGAGGGCGCTGACCCCGCTCCGCCCGCGGATCAGCCGGGCGGGTTCGGCGGCCGGGTCGGGCTGAACAGCCAGGTCTGCGCCACGTCGCCGACCTTCTTGCCGGAGATCTTCTCGAGGAGGGCGAGGAAGTCCGCCACCGAGCCGTTGCCGTTGTGCCGCTCCTGGGGCCAGGCGCGCAGCGTGGCGAAGAACGCGTTGTCACCGACCCTGACCCGCAGCGCCTCCAACGCCATCCCGCCGCGCGAGTAGACCTGGTCGCCGAGCACGTGGTCCTTGCCCGGGTCGCCGGGTGGCACCGTCCAGTACTCGGTGTCGTTGACCTTGCTCTGGTATGCCTCGACGGCCTGCTGCCGGGCGCTCGGGCCGCCGGTGCGCTCGGCGTAGAGCCATTCCGCATAGTGCGCGAAGCCCTCGTTGAGCCAGATGTCGCGCCACTGGTGCAGCGAGACGCTGTCGCCGAACCACTGGTGCGCCAGCTCGTGCACCACCACCGTCTTGTCGGCGCCGTCCAGGAAGAACACCGGCCCGTACACCGGTCGGGTCTGGTTCTCCAGCGCGAAGAACATGTCGTCGGCGTCGGGCACCACGCCGCCGAGCTGGGCGAACGGGTAGGGGCCGAAGATCTGCTCGAGTACCCCGACGATCTGCGGGGTCTGCTCCACCGCCTGCCGGGCCGGCCCCGCGATCGACGGGTCCAGGCCCTTCGCGTACGCCGCCAGGAACGGCCCCTCGGGGGTGTTCCTGCGGACGATGTCGTACTGGCCCATCGCGACGAACGCGAGGTAGGGGGCCAGCGGATCCTTCGTCTGCCAGCGCCACCGGTCCCAGCCGGGGTCGGCGTGCTCCGGCCCGCCGAGCAGCGCACCGTTGGAGATCGCCTGCACGCCGCTGGGCACCGTCACCGAGACCGACATGGTCGCCTTGTCCGAAGGGTGGTCGTTGGACGGATACCACCACGCGGCGATCGCGGGTTCGCCGACCGCCACCGCGCCGTCCGGGGTGCGTTGCCAGGGGGCGATCACGTCAGGGTCGCTGGGCAGGCTGGACGGGACCCCGGCGTAGTCGACCTGGACCACCATGGGCTGCCCGGATCGCAGCGGCTGCGCGGGCGTCACCTGCAGCTCGCCGCCGTCCTGGTGGATGGTCGCGGGCTTGCCCTGGACCTGTACCGCGCTGGCCGGTAGCAGCAGGTCGAGGTCGAAGCGGGAGAGGTCCTCGGTGGCCCGCGCGGTGATCGTGGTGTGCCCTTGCAACTGGTCGGAGGCGGGCTGGTAGCGCAACTGGATGTGGTAGTCGGTGACGTCGTAGCCGCCGTTGCCCGCCAGCGGGAAGTACGGATCGCCGATGCCGGGTGCGCCCGCCACCGGGTGCAACGGCGGAAGCGGCGGCGCCGCGGCGACCTGCTGCGGCGCGGTCCGCGGCGCGGCGGATCCGTGGCCGGCCGCGGCCCGGTCCGACGCCTTCCAGGGGACCAGCACCGCCACCAGGATCGCCGCCGTGGCCAGCCCGACCAGCCCGATCAATGCGACCAGCGTGCGGCTTCGCATGATCCACCTCCGGGCACGACCCTAGGAGGACGAGCCGAGCGGGTCTACCGCCGCCGCCACCGCCGCCCGGATCCGCGCGTGGAGTTTGCGCAGGGTAACCCGTTCGGCGGGCACTTCGAGGACGCGGATGCCGGGCGCCGGCGACAGCGCGTCGGGCAGGTCCGCGACCGCGACCCGGGCGTGCGGCACCTGGTGCGCGGCGCACAGAGCTGCGAGATCGGTGCCGTGCGGGGTGCCGAAGACCCGCTCGAAGGCGGCGGCGTGCTCGGGGGCGCCCTGTTCGAGCAGCCCGAAGATGCCGCCGCCGTCGTCGTTGACCACCACGACGGTGAGGTCCGGGCGGACCTCCTGCGGCCCCAGCAACAACCCGTTCGTGTCATGCAGGAAGGTGAGGTCGCCGACCAGCGCGTAGCTCGGGCCGGAGTGCGCGAGCGCCGCACCGACCGCGGTGCCGATCGCGCCGTCGATACCGGCGGCCCCCCGGTTGGACAGCACGGTGAGCCCGCGCCGCGGACGGGCGGCCAGCGCGGCGTCGCGGACCGGGTTGGACGAGCCGAGCAGCAGCAACGCCCCGTCCGGCAGCGCGGCGACCAGCATCGACGCCGCGGCCAGCCCGGTCGCACCGTCATGGTCGGCGATGGCGGCGGCGACGGCCGTTGCGGCGGCCTCGTCCATGCGCCGCCAGCGTCGCAGCCACTCCGGATCCGGGGTGCCCACGGTGCGCAACGCGGTGCCGACGGCGACCGCGTTGGCCGCGACGTCGGTCCACTCCGGGCGCTCCGCGACCACCGTGACGGCCACCGCGGGATCGGCCAGCAGCCGCTGCACCGGGCGGTGCAGCGTCGGCCTGCCGAGCACCAGCACCTGTTCGGGCGACAGCGACCGGAGCGCGGACGAGCCGAGCAGCCAGGGGCCCGCCGCCAGGCTGTCGGCCCAGCCGGGCGCACCGGGCTCGGCGATCAGCGGCAGGCCGGGCGGCGCCGCAGCCGCGCCCTGACCGGCGACCACCAGGGTCGGCCTGGTCACGTCCTGCGCCACCGCGAACCCGGCGGGAACTCCAGAGGGCAGCGACGGCAGCGTGGTCCAGGGCGAGCCGCCGGGACGGCCGTGCAACGCCTCCGGCCAGTCCGGGCCGTCCTGCGGCACCAGCGGTTCGGGAAACGGCACGTTCAGGTGGACGGGTCCGGGGTGGCCGCCCAGCGAGCCGAGCGCGGCCGCCACGGTGCGGTCCACGGTCGATCGCCAGCGGGCCTGCTGGCCGGGAGCACGCTGCGGCGCCGCGAGCGACGGCGCGGCGCGGACCGCCCCGGCGAAGAGCCCGGCCTGGTGCACCGTCTGGTTGGCGCCGGTGTCGAGCAGTTCGACCGGCCGGTCCGCGGTCACCGCCAGCAGTGGGACACCGGAGCGGTCCGCTTCGAGCACCGCCGGGTGCAGGTTCGCCGCCGCGGTGCCCGACGTGCACACCACCGGCACCGGCGCACCGGAGCGCAGCGCCAGCCCGAGCGCCAGGAACGCCGCGGAGCGCTCGTCGATGCGGACGTGCAGCGCGAGCCGCCCTGCCGCGTCGGCCTGGTGCAGGGCGAAGGACAGCGCGGCGTTGCGCGAGCCGGGGCACAGCACGGCATGGCGCACGCCGCACCGCACCAGCTCGTCGATCAGTACGGTGGCCAGCGCGGTCGACGGGTTCATCGCCGCTCAGCATGCCAAGCTCACTTGGCCCGAACACCGACCGGCCCGACGGCCCGGTTCGTATGCTCCACACCGTGACCGTCTCCGATCTTTTCGATCCCGCCGCCTGGCGCGCCGTCGAGGGCTTCGACTTCGCCGACATCACCTATCACCGCGCCGTGGACTCCGGCACGGTCCGGATCGCGTTCGACCGGCCGGAGGTGCGCAACGCCTTCCGTCCCTCCACTGTGGATGAGCTGCACCGCGCGCTCGACCACGCCCGGATGACCCCAGACGTGGGATGCGTGCTGCTCACCGGCAACGGCCCCTCGCCGCGCGACGGCGGATGGGCGTTCTGCTCGGGCGGCGACCAGCGGATCAGGGGCCGGTCCGGCTACCAGTACGCCAGCGGGGACACCGCGGACACGGTGGACCCGGCGCGGGCCGGACGGCTGCACATCCTGGAGTGCCAGCGGCTGATCCGGTTCATGCCGAAGGTGGTGATCGCGGTGGTGCCCGGCTGGGCCGCAGGCGGCGGGCATTCGCTGCACGTGGTCTGCGACCTCACGCTGGCCTCGGCCGAGCACGCCCGGTTCAAGCAGACCGATGCCGACGTGGGCTCGTTCGACGGCGGTTTCGGCTCGGCCTATCTCGCCCGGCAGGTCGGGCAGAAGTTCGCCAGGGAGATCTTCTTCCTCGGCAGCGAGTACACCGCCGAGGACGCGCACCGGATGGGCATGGTCAACGCCGTGGTGCCGCACGCCGAGCTGGAGCGGACCGCGCTGGAGTGGGCCGCCGCCGTCAACGGCAAGTCGCCGACCGCGCAGCGCATGCTGAAGTACGCCTTCAACCTGATCGACGACGGGCTCGTCGGCCAGCAGCTCTTCGCCGGCGAGACGACCCGGCTGGCGTACATGACCGACGAGGCCGTCGAAGGCAGGGACGCCTTCCTGCAGAAGCGCTCCCCCGACTGGTCCGCTTTCCCCTGGTACTACTGACAGGGGTTTCCGGACCTGCTCCGACATCGTCCGCAACCCGGCTGAGCTGCAGCGAAGATCAGTGTCAGCCGACCCCGAGGCCCATCCGGTAGGCGATACCGCGCAGCTCGCGGCCGCCAGCCTCGCGCCGGGCGCGGCGCATCAGCTCGGTGACAGCCTCCCGAACGAATGGATTGGTGCGGGTCCGGTACGGCGCGAGGGTCTCCGCCCTGCGGAACGCCTCGACGGCCTGCTCTTCGCGGCCGCGGATGGTGGCCAGGCCTCGGCCGAGGTCGCCGTAGAACGTCGCCTGACGCCCAGTTGACGGCATCGCGGTCACGTCGACAGCCCGGGCGAGCTCCACCACCCGGCCCGGCTCGCCGAGCTCCAAAGCGAGCGCCACCCGCCACACGCCGACGTTTCGGGGGCCGAAGTTCAGGCCCGCGAAGGTGCCGTCACCGGTGCGGTTCGCGGTCTCGGAGGCCTCGGCGAGGTGGTCACGGGCGCCTGCCCAGTTGCCGGTGACCGCGGACTGCAGCGCTGCCGAGAGTGCAGCATCCCGTAGGCCTGCCCGGCGTCGCCGGTGTCAGGCTGGAGCAGCCGGGCGCTTTGCTCGGCAAGCATGAGGCCGCGCTCTCGCGCCTCCAGGCCCACGGTGGCGTGCGAGCGGACGAATCCCGCCACGGCGCCCCATACCGGGTCGCCGGTCGCGGCCGCGGTGTTCTGCAGGTGCCCGGACACCATCCACGCGAGATCGCCGTGGCCGAGGTCCTTGCTGAGGTAGAACGCCGCGTGCAGCACCTCGGCGAGCAGTCGCAGTGCCTCTCTGCTGTCCCCCTGCTCGACGAGGGCGTGTAGCTCGGCGATCAGGCCCGGCACTGTCTCGCCCAGCGCGACGTAGTCGCAGGCGTCGCACGCGGCGTTGACGGCCCGGACCACGGAGCGCAGTTCGTCGACGGAACGCGGGGTCTCGATAGGCGCCGCCCCGATCTCGATATCGCGCAGGACGGCGCGCAGTGACTGGGCGGCGGCGTGCGCCTCGGCCTCGGCCTCGCTGGACGGCGGGTAGGGCTGACCGGTGATCTCGGACGGTGCCACCCGCAGGGCGGCCGCGAGCGCCTCGAGGAGCCTGCGCCGGTCCACGGAGCGCTCACCGCGCTCGATCCGAGACAGGTAGCTCTCCGAGATCCCC
>DASXOL010000099.1:0-9216 GCA_036494295.1 Pseudonocardiaceae bacterium | reverse complement strand
CCGCGAAGCCGATCCCGTTCACCCTGGTGTGGCCGCTGGCCGCCCAGCCCGCCCGGGTGCCCACCAGCCCCGGCGAGCCGATCACCATCCGCAGCCAGGACGCCGAGACCGACCCGATGGCCACCGACCTCGCGCCCGGCGGTCGGCTGGACGGGCTGCTCGGCGCCTTGGAACAGGCGGTGCCACCCGGATCGCCGCTGGCCGGCTCGGTCTGCGTGGCGGTGGACCCGCTGCTGCTGGAGACCGTCGACGGGATGACCCACGGATACCGCGTGGCGCACCCCTCGGGGGTCACCGCGGGCACCGGCGCGCAGGACGCGCAGAACTGGCTGGACCGGCTGCGCCGGGTGGTCCAGGGCCGCTGCGTACTGCCGCTGCCCTACGCCGATCCCGACATGGTCGCGCTGTCCAGGGCCGGGCTCACCGACCTGGAGGCACTCGCCACGGCCACCGGGGTGCGCGAGGTGCGCGACCTGCTCGGCGTGCAGCCGCTGACCGGGGTGAGCCTGCCCGCGGGCGGGATGCTCGACGCGCGGACCCTCGCCGACCTCACCGCGTTGCAGGCCGCCGCGGTGCTGGTGGATCCGCGGACGATCTCGTCGGACACCCCGGACAGCGATGTCGTGTCCCTCGCCGGGCACGCACCGGGCGCGCGAGACGCCACCGGACTGGTCATGGACCCGCTGCTGTCCAGTGCGTTGTCCCCGGGCGCATCGGCCGGGGAGGACACCCGGGCCGACGGGTCGGGGGCGGGCACCGGCAGCGGCGTCACGAGTTCCTCGGATGCCGTCGACACCGTGGCCACCCGCCCCGCCGACACCGCCGGCCCGCTGGCCGCGCAGGACGGCATGGGCGCGCTGATCTACCGGGCGGCTTTCGACCCGACGCCCGGCCCGGTGCTGATGACGCCGCCGCACCGCTGGCAGGCGAACGGCAAGGAGGCCACCGCCCTGCTGAACACCGCTCGCGGCCTCGTGGACGGTGGCTTCCTGGTCCCACGGGCGCTGCCCGCGCTGGTCACCACCCGGCCATCCGGCTCTGCCGTCGCGGTGGGCGACCCGCCGGCGGCGGCAGCGGCCCAGATCCCGGCGGAGGTCACCGCGAAGGCCCAGCGGTCCCGCGACGTGCTGCACGACCTGCAGGCCGCGGCCGTGCGAGACGCGACCGCGAACCTGGAGCCGGTGGATCTGTTCGACCCGGTACGGCTCGGCCTGCTGCGCGGGACGTCATCCGCGTGGCGGGGGCAGCCGGTCCGGGCCACGCAGACCACCGACGAGGTGGCCACGGAGCTCGACCAGATGCGCTACTCGGTGCGCATCGTGCCCTCGCCGGGGCCCTACACTTTGGCGTCGTCGGACTCCCCGCTGCTCATCACGGTGAGCAACGGCCTGCCGGTGGGCGTCCAGGTGCAGCTGAGCATCTCCGAGACGGCGGGGCTGCGCGCCGGCGCGGTGGGGCTGCAGCTGGTGCCCGCCCGCAGCACCCGCCAGTTCGTCATCCCCGCCAAGGTCAGCCGGGCCGGCCCGTTCAGCGTCGAGGCCGGGCTGCGCACCCCGGATGGCACTGCGCTGGGTCAACCAAGCACCCTGCAACTTCGCTCCACCGCCTTCGGCACCGTCACCATCGCCCTCACCGCGGGGGCAGGCGCGGTGCTGGTCGTCCTGGTGGGCCGACGCATCCTGCGAAGGGTGCGCAAGCGCAAGACACCGGAAGCGGGGTGAGGAGTGGACACCGCGAAACCCGCCACGCGGGCGGCCACCCCGCCCGAGCGCTCGCTGGTCGGGGCGACCAGTTCGATCGCCGTCGCCACCCTGGTCAGCCGGATCACCGGGTTCATCCGCCAGGTGGGGCTCGCCGCGGTGCTCGGTCTCGCGGTGATCAACGACTCCTACACGGTGGCCAACACGCTGCCGACCATGCTCTACGAGGTCCTGCTCGGCGGGGTGCTGACCAGCGTCGTCGTCCCGCTGCTGGTCCGTGCCGCCCAGGAGGACGGCGACCACGGCGAGAGCTACGCCCAGCGGCTGGTCACGGTCAGCTGCGTGGCCCTCGGTGCCGCCACGGTGCTCGCCGTCGTCGGCGCACCGCTGCTGGCCTGGCTTTTCCTGGGTAAGTCGCCCAACGCCAACCCGCAGCTGGCCACCGCGTTCGCGTACCTGCTGCTCCCGCAGATCCTGTTCTACGGCCTGTCCGGTCTGTACGGGGCGATCCTCAACGCGCGGAGCATCTTCGGCCCGCCGGCCTGGGCGCCGGTGCTCAACAACCTCGTCGTGCTGGCCACCGTGCTGGTCTACGTCCTGGTGCCGGGCGAGATCAGCCTCGACCCGATCCGGATGGGCGACCCCAAGCTGCTGATCCTCGGGGTGGGCACGACCGCGGGCATCGTCGCGCAGGCGGTGGTGCAGGTGCCCGGCCTGCGCCGGGCGGGTTTCCGCTTCCGCTGGCGCTGGGGGTGGGACCCCCGGCTGACCCAGGCGGGCGGGATGGCCGCGTGGTTCGTGCTCTACGTCGTGGTCGGCCAGCTCGGCTACGTGGTCACCACCAGGGCGGCCGCGGTGGGCGAGGCGGGCGGCATCGTCATCTACGGCCTGGTCTGGCTGCTGCTGCAGCTGCCGTTCGGCGTGATCGGCTACTCCCTGCTCACCGCGATCATGCCGAGGATGAGCCGGGCGGCCGCCGAGGGCGACGTGCGCGGGGTGATCGACGACCTGTCGCTGGGCAGCCGCTACCTGACCGTGCTGCTGGTGCCGATCACCGTGGTGTTCACCGTGGCCGGCACGCAGATCGGCGTGGCGCTGTTCTCGCTGGGCAAGGCGGGCACCAACGCCGAACGCCTCGGCATGGCGCTGGCCGTCTCCGCGTTCGGCCTGCTGCCCTACGCCGTGGTGATGCTTCAGCTGCGGGTGTTCTACGCACTGGCCGACGCGCGCACCCCCACCGTGATCAACGGCCTGATGACCGCGCTGAAGATCCCGCTGCTGCTGGCCTGCCCGCTGCTGCTCGACGGGTCGGACGTGGTGCTGGGGCTCACCGCGGTGAACTCGATGTCCTATGTGGTGGGTGCCGTCGTCGGGCAGCTCTGGCTGCGCCACCGGCTGGGCCGACTGGAGACGAAACGCGCGTTGCTCACGCTCGGCAAGTCCCTGCTGGCCGCGATACCCGCGGTGGCCCTGGTCCTCGCGCTCCGGCCGTTCTTCGACATCGGCAGCGCACTCGGCGCCTGGCTGTACCTCATCACCACGACAGTCATCGTCCTGGTGGTGATGAGCGGTGCCCTGCTCGCGCTGCGGACCCCTGAGCTCACCGCGGCGGCACGCCCCGTGCTCACCCGGTTCACCCGGCGACAGCCGCGCGAATAGCCGCCGGGAGTCGTACTCTTGGTAGCTGTTCTCCGTGGTGCCGCGTCGGGGGCGGGGCTGCGTATGTGACACGCGTACTCGGGACATGCGGGCGAGACCTGCGGAGAGGGTGAAGGCATCCGGTGAGCGGGGAGACAGGGAGAGGGGCACGCTGGTCCAGCCCCACCTGGCCGAACCCGGGCGCTCTGCTGGGCCGCGGCCGCTACCGGTTGCTGGCCGAGGTCGGCCGCGACGACCGCTGTGCCGCCCGGCTCTGGCAAGGCCGTGACCTGGTACTCGAGCGCGATGTGGCGCTCACCCTCTTCATCGCGGGCGCCTACGATCGTGCTGCCGAGACCGCGATGAGCTCCGCTGTCCAGCGGGCGCTGCGGTCTGCCCGCCTGGAGGCGGACGGCGCCGCGCGGGTACTCGACGTGCTGGAACCGGACAGCAGCTCGGGCAACACCGTCGCGGCGGTGGTCGCGGAATGGACTCCGGGACGCGACCTGGTCGACATCGTGAAGAACGGCCTGCCGTCACCTTCGGTAGCAGCCAGCATGCTCGCCCCGCTGGCCGGGGCGGTGGACGCGGCGCACCGGTCGGGGCTGGTGCTGGGTTGTGACCACCCGCACCGCATCCGGGTCACACCGGACGGCCTGGCCCGGCTCGCCTTCCCCGGACCCCCGCCCGAGACCGGACCTGCCGACGACGTTCGCGGCCTCGGTGCCGCGCTGTATCTGCTGCTCACCGGCTACTGGCCGCTGCCGGGTGGACCGAGCAGCCTGCCCAGCGCGAAGACGACGGAGCCGGACGGCACGCCGGTCAACCCACGCACGCTGCGTTCCGAAGTCCCCACCGACCTGGCCACCCTCGCGCTGCGCAGCCTGGGCGGTGCCGCCCCCGGCGGCGTGCACACCGGTGCCGCGGTACAGCGCATGCTGGAGTTCAACACCGTGGCCGCGGACGATCCCGACATCCTGCCCACCGGCAACGGCGCGGCCCGCCTGAACCCGGCCGACCCGGAACAGGAGCTGCGCGAACGGCAACGCAAACTCCACCTGTCGGTGGCGGTGCTCGTCACCGCCGCGGTGCTGATCCTCGGCTACGCCGGCGTGCAGCTGGCCTCGGTGTTCAACGAGAACCCCTCCTCTCCCGCGCTGATCGTCGGCGGCCCCTCGCCGGCCGCTCCCGCGGGCCAACCTGCGCCGCCACCTCCGCCGCCTGCGGGACCGATTCCGGTCGCTTCGCTGACCGTCTACGACATCTCCGGACAGGGCACACCGGACAACGCGGACCAGGTGGGTCGGCTCGTCGACGGCAATCCCAGCACCGGCTGGTCGACCGACTCCTACTTCCAGCAGTTTCCCGCCTTCAAGAAGGGGCTGGGCGTGATGCTCGCGTTCGCCCAGCCGGTCGCAGCCTCGTCGGTGACCATCGACTCGCCGAGCCCGGGCACCGTCCTGGAGGTGCGCAGCGCGCCGTCCCCGAACGCGCCGCTCTCCCAGACCACCGTGCTCGGCTCCGCGACGCTCGCCGACGGCACCACGCAGATCCCGCTGCGGGCCGCCCCGCCGACCCGGTACCTGCTGCTGTGGATCACCGGCCTCAGCGGCGGCGGGGACCACAACAAATCCGAACTCAGCGAGGTCGACGTCCAGCGCCGAGCTACCTGACCAGGGGCTATCCTGCCCGGCGTGATCGCTGGCGGCTCGGATGCCGATCTTCTCGCGGCACACGTCCGTGGGGATCCGCAGGCCTTCGGCGAGCTCGTCCGTCGTCACCGGGACAGGATGTGGGCGGTGGCGATACGGACCCTGCGCGATCACGACGACGCGGCGGACGCCGTGCAGGACGCGTTCATCTCGGCGTTCCGCTCGGCGGCGTCGTTCCGCGGCCAGTCGCAGGTGACCACCTGGTTGCACCGCATCGTCGTCAACGCCTGTCTGGACCGTATGCGCCGACGGCAGAGTCGCCCGACCTCCCCACTGCCCGAGACGGGCCAGGACGAGCCCGCGGTGCGCGACGACGCGATGGCCCAACGGGAGACCCGGATGGCGGTCACCGAGGCGCTGGACACGCTGCCCGCCCAGCAGCGCGACGCCATCCTGCTGGTCGACGTCGAGGGCTACTCGGTGGCCGAGACCGCACAGCTGCTGGGCGTCGCCGAGGGGACCGTGAAGAGCCGATGTGCGCGGGGCCGTGCCCGGCTGGCCGTGCTGCTCGGACATCTGCGGAACCCCGACGCGGATCCCGGCGTCTCACCGGGACCTGCGACGGCGCAGTCCCGAAGGGAGGGACGGTGACCGGCAACGACGCCTGCGATCACCCCGACGATGCGCTGCCCATCGAGGTGCTCGCCGACCTGCACGCCGACGTGCTCGACGAGCAGCAGGGCGCCGCGCTGCGTCGTCGCCTCGCCGCAGATCCGCGGACGGGCGAGGTGCTGGCGGCGCTGGACGCCACGGTCGGCGACCTCGCGGCGCTGCGGGCGCAACCGGTACCGATGCCGCGATCGGTGTCCGATCGGATCGACTCGGCGCTCGCTGCCGAGACGCTCGGTACCGCCGCCGGGGTGGAGCCGCCCACCCCGCTGCGGACCGGGTCGGCCCGGCGCAGGCGCACCGCGGCATGGGCGGGCGCCGCCACGCTGGCCGCCGCGGCGGCGCTGGTCGGTGTGGTGGCGGCGGTGGGCGTGCACCGCTACACCGCGGGGATCCCGAGGGCGGGCGACAGCATGGGCGCGGCGACCGGGGTGAGCCCGTCCGCGCCGCTGGCGCTCACCGACAACGACCTGGGCAGCGCGGTGAGCCGGGCGCTGGCGCAGCGCGACCTGGGACCGTTGGCCGAGCCGGGACGGCTGCCGGGCTGCCTGGCCGCGAACGGTGTACCCAGCGGCACCGACCCGTTGGGCGCCATGGAGATCACCGTCGACCGCAGCCGTGGCGTGCTGCTGGTGCTGCCCACCGGTCAGATCGGCCGATTCCGCCTGCTCATGGTGGGCGACGACTGCGCCCCCGGAACCCCGTCCCTCCTCGCAGACCACCTCATCGGCCACCGCTGAGGTTGGTGGCTCTTCAAGAGCCACAAACCCCCTCCTGCTCTGCCGTTAACAGCCTCATACCTCACCCAACGTCCCGCAGAAGATCGATCGGATGACCGTCGATCGGCTGGCCACTCTCGACACAACGCGCACGTTTGCTGCGGTTGAGAGCAGTCCAGACCCTGGTTTGCGGTACTTGAAGAGCGGCCAACGGGTTCGGGAACACGCACTTCTAGGATCGTGTTGTGACAGACGTGAGCGAACAGATCCGGGACGTCATCATCATCGGCTCCGGCCCGGCCGGTTACACCGCTGCGATCTACGCCGCGCGGGCGCAGCTCAAGCCGCTGGTCTTCGAGGGAAGCCAGTACGGCGGAGCGTTGATGACCACCACCGACGTGGAGAACTACCCGGGGTTCCCGGACGGGATCATGGGCCCCGAGCTCATGGAGCACATGCGCGCGCAGGCCGAGCGTTTCGGCGCCGACCTGCAGTCCAAGGACGTCACCGCGGTCGATCTGCTCGGCGACGTCAAGAAGGTGACCGTCGACGACACCACCTACCAGGCGCGTTCTGTCATCCTCGCGATGGGCGCGCAGCCCCGCTACCTGGGCGCCCCCGGTGAGCAGGAACTGCTCGGCCGCGGGGTGAGCTCGTGCGCGACCTGTGACGGCTTCTTCTTCCGCGACCAGGACATCGCGGTGATCGGCGGCGGCGACTCGGCGATGGAGGAGGCCACCTTCCTGACCAAGTTCGCGCAGTCGGTGACCGTCGTGCACCGCCGCGACGAGTTCCGCGCCTCCAAGATCATGCTGGACCGGGCGCAGAAGAACGACAAGATCCACTGGCGCACCGGCGTCACCGTCGACCGGGTCGCCGGCGAGAGCGGTGTGACCGGCCTGGAGCTCTCCGACGGATCCACACTGGACGTGAGCGGAATGTTCGTGGCGATCGGGCACGACCCGCGCAGCGCGCTCCTCCGCGGCCAGGTGGAGCTCGACGACGCGGGCTATGTGATCGTCAAGTCGCCGAGTACGGCCACGAGCGTCGACGGCGTGTTCGCCGCGGGTGATCTCGTCGACCACACCTACCGGCAGGCGGTCACCGCCGCGGGCACCGGCTGTTCCGCGGCGATCGACGCCGAGCGTTGGCTCGCCGAGCACGCGATTGATCCCCAAGCGCAGGTGGCCGCCGAATTCGTCGGCGGCGGGTACGGCCGGACGAACTGAGCATCAGATCCCGCGTGAGACAGGAGACAAGATGGCTGACAAGCCGACCGTGACCGTGACCGACGACTCCTTTGCGGACGAAGTCCTGGGCAGCGACAAGCCGGTGCTGGTGGACTTCTGGGCTACCTGGTGCGGCCCCTGCAAGATGGTGGCGCCGGTGCTGGAGGAGATCGCGGCCGAGAACTCCGAGAAGCTCACCATCGCGAAGATGGACATCGACAAGAACCCCAGCACGCCCAGGGACTACCAGATCATGTCGATTCCGACCCTGATCCTGTTCTCCGACGGCAAGCCGGTCAAGCAGATCGTCGGCGCCAAGCCCAAGGCCGCGCTGCTCGCCGACCTGGCCGACTACATCTGATTTCCCGGACGAAGGGGCGGCCCGTCTCGGGCCGCCCCTTCGTCCGTGGGCGCCCCGCGCGCCGCTGGACGGACCGGCCAACCCGACGGCAGTGGACATCCGCGCTCTCCTGGGTACTATCCACGCCGCAAATGGGACTACATCCGCCAGTCGTCCGACCCGTGTCGGCCGCTCCGTATCGCCGCCGTGTGCAACCGATCGCCCTCGATCAGCGTCTTTGCAGCCAGGGAGGGCCGTTCGGGGGTTCCTGGGTGCGGACCGGCGATCCATAGGAGGCCTCATCCCCGACGACGGGGCACAATGACCGACATGTCCCCGCGCCCGGCCCTAACGGGGAGCCTGGCGCTTGATCCGAAGTGAGGGGTGCATGCAGCTGCTGCGCCGGGGCGATGCCGGATCGGCTGTGGCCGAGGTCCGCGCCATGTTGATCTCGGAGGGGTTACTCCCACCACAACCAGGTCCGGACCTGTTCGACATCACGGTGGAACACGCGGTGCGGGCCTTCCAGCAGCGTCGCGGCCTGATCATCGACGGCATCGTGGGCCGCGCCACCTACCAGGCGTTGTGTGACGCGAGGCTCCGCCTCGGGGACCGCATGCTGACCTACATCGTCACCCGCCCGATGCGCGGCGATGACGTCTTCGCGCTGCAGGAGCGACTACTCGAACTCGGGTACGACGCCGGCCGCGCGGACGGCATCTTCGGCCCGCAGACCGAGGCCGCGCTGCGCAGCTTCCAGCGGGACTACGGGATGCTGGTCGACGGCATCTGCGGCCCGGGCACGATGCGCGGGCTGCGCCAGCTCCAGCCCAAGGTCCGCGGAGGGCGTCCGGTCTTCCTCCGTGAGCAGGAGCGAGTCCGCCGCGCGGGCCCGGCACTGCGCGGCAAGCGGATCGTCATCGACCCCTGCCACGGCGGGCCCGACCGCGGTGTGGTCGTCGACGGTGCGGTCGAGGCCGAGCTGATGTGGGACCTGGCCCGTCGTCTCGAGGGCCGGATGGCTGCCACCGGCATGGAGACGCTGCTCTCCCGTGGCCGGGGCAACAGTCCCAGCGAGGCCGACCGTGCCACCTTCGCCAACAACGCGGGCGCCGACCTGGTGCTCTCGCTGCACGTCGACGGCCACCACCTGCCGCTGGCGAAGGGCGTCGCGGTCTTCCACTTCGGCACCGGCAACGGCACCACCTCCACGGTCGGGGAGGCGCTCGCCGGCTTCATCCAGCGCGAGCTGACCGCCCGCACCGGGAT
>DASXOL010000098.1:0-5862 GCA_036494295.1 Pseudonocardiaceae bacterium | reverse complement strand
GTTCATCGAGGGCTACTACAACCGTCGCAGGCCACACTCCACGATCGGCTACCGAACCCCACAAGAATATGAAGCAGAATTTGACGAGATCAGGAGTAATGCGGCATAATTGATTGTCCGCTGAAGCGGGAACACTCCACGGGGCAGGCCGAGCACGCGCTCGGCGACGATGCTGCGCTGCACCTGCGAAGAACCGCCCCAGATCGTGACCGATCGGGACCACATCGCCTGTGCCTGCAGCGCGGAGATGTCCAGACCGGGCCGGGGCTCGGCGAGCAGCGCGTCGATGCCGAGGATGTCGTCGAACACCTCCCACAGGTCCTGGAAGGTCTCCGACCACTGCAGCTTGGTCAGGGAGGCCTCGAAGCCCAGGTCACGGCCCTGCTCGACCTGGGTGAGCACGTGCATGGAGTGGTAGCGCAGGCATTCCAGCTCGGTGAGCACCGCGGCCAGTTTCTGGCGCGCCACCGGATCGGCCGCCCGGCCCAGTTCGCGGGCCACCGCCACGATCTGGTCGTACTGCCTGCGGAACTCGGTGTACTGCCCGATGCCCGACGCGCCGCGCTCGAAGGACAGCAGCAGCATCGCCACGGCCCAGCCCTCGCCCAGTTCGCCGAGGCAGTCGGTGGCCTTGACCCTGGCGTCGGTGAAGAACACCTCGCCGAACTCCGATGCGCCGCTCATCTGCTTGAGCGGGCGCACCTGCACGCCCGGCTGGTGCATGTCGACCAGCATCATCGACAGGCCACGGTGGCGGCTCTGCGCCGGATCCGTGCGCACCAGGGCGAAGATCCTGTCGCCGTGTGTCGCGTTGGTGGTCCACACCTTCTGGCCGTTGACCACGAACTCGTCACCGTCGCGCACGCCGCGGGTGGACAGCGCCGCGAGATCGGAGCCCGCGCCGGGTTCGGAGAACCCCTGGCACCAGATCACCTCGTTGCGCAGCAGCGGCCCGATGATGTCGCGCTTCTGCTCCTCGGTGCCGATCGCCATGACCGTGGGTGCGAGGAAGGTCAGGCCCAGCGTGTTGACCGTGAGCGGGGCGTGGGCGCGCACCGTCTCCTCGTCGTAGATGGCCTTCATTCCCGGGGTGCCTCCCCGGCCGCCGTACTCGACGGGCCACTGGATGCCGGCGAAGCCCGCCTCCGCCTTCTCCCGCTCCCAGTCCCTGCGCAGCTGGAACGACTCGTCGGAGGGCAGCGAGGCCCAGAAACCCGGCTGTGTCCACTGCTCCGGGATGCTCTCGCGCAGCCACGACCGCAGCTCCGTGCGGAACTGCTCCTCCTCGGCGGTGAAGGTCAAATCCACTGTGAACCCCTGGCTCGGACGGCGTGGTCTCTCGTGGTGCTGGTGTCTGACTACTAGTCAGTAACACACGATGCCAGACCGCGCGCCGTCCCGGCGGCCGAATGAGAATCGCGCCTCACTAGCCGACCGCAGCCACCCAGCGCGATCAGGCGCCGCCCGGTCCACCCCATCGGTCACGCTCGGGCAGGTGACGCGCGATCTGCCTGGTGACCAGTGGTGACAGGACCCCCACACGGTCCGAGTGACGTTGTTCGCCGCGGCCCGCGGGCGGTGGCAGCGTGAGCGGCCATGTCCAGGCCACCCGACACGGAGCCAGGAGAGGGTGCGACCGACCTGGCACCCGATCCCACGCCGCTGACGCCCACCACGACCGGTCCGGCCAGGCCCGGCTACGCCGCCGCGCCGCCGCCGGCACCGTCCGCGCCGCCACCGGGCGCCCGGCCCCGCGTGGTGATGCTCGCGTTCTCGGTGTGGGTCTCCAGCTTCATGGCCGGGCTGCTCGCCGTGGCCTACTCGCTGAGCAAGCTCGACGAGCTCCGCGGTGTGCTGGCGGCCGACGTGCGGGCGCAGCGGCCCCAGATCGCGCCCGACGCGCTGGACCGCGTGGTCCGCACCACGATCAACGTGGGGCTGGCCGGCGTCACCGGCATCGTGCTGGCGCAACTGGTGCTGGCCGTGCTCGTGCTGGGCAGGCACCACTGGGCCCGGGTCACGCTGACCGCGCTCGGCCTGGCCGGCATGCTCGCCACCCTGTTCGCGCTGGTCACCTTCGCGGAGCGGACCCAGGTGCTGCTGGCGGCGCAGGCGGTGCTGATCGTCGGCGGGATCGTGCTCATGTTCCAGCCCGGCGCCAACACCTGGTTCCGCGGTGACCCTGCCTAGGCATCCGGTCACCCTGTTCGCGCTCGTCGCCCTGGTCGGCCTGGGCGCCGCCGCGTGCGGGGGCAGCGGCTACGGCGCGGACACCGGCCCCGGCGACTGCTTCCGCAGCGGAACCGCCGCCGCGTTCGGCTGGGGCACCAGGGTGGCCTGCGGCGAGCCGCACAGCGTGGAGGTCTTCGCCGTCCGCGACATGTCCGCCGAGCTGGGCCGCTATCCGCGTGCGGCGCTGGAGCAGCCGGGCAGCCCGGCGCGGCGGGCGTACCTGGCGCTGGTGCGGGGGTTCTGCGAGCCCGCCTGGTCCGGCTACACCGGTTTCGCGGCGTACGCGGCGTCGGTGGCCCCGAACGTGCGTCCCGGTGCCGTGCTGCCTGCGCTCTACGGGGACATGGCGCTGGAAGCGGCCCCCGCCGACGACTGGGACGAGGGCACCCACACGGTGGTCTGCTACCAGGTGTTCGGGCACCCCGAAGCGCAGGGCGCGCAGGCGATCACGGTGGACCGCGCGGTGCTGGGCACGATGCGCGCCGTGCCCGCGAGCGTTCCGACCCAGGTGCGCGACTGCGCGCGGAGCCCGGTGGCCGACGAGGCGGAGCGGCGGGTGGCCTGCACCGAACCGCACGACCGGGAGTATCTCGGCCATCTCGACGTCGCCGCGTTCGTCGGCCTGGTGCCCGGGCTCGACCAGCGGTTCCTGCGCCGGTTCGACTCGGTCACCGCGCCGGCGCGGGACTGGGCGGTGCTCGACGCCCTGTGCGGCAGACTCTTCGGGCGGGTGGCCGGGGCCGGCGGTCCGGGCGTCACGCTGCTCGCGCAGGTCTACTCCCGCGACCGCTCGTGGGGCTGGGCCGACGACGGCTACTACCACGCGGACTGCTTCGCCAGATCCGACCGGCAGCTAACACACTCGGTCGTCGGCACGGCCTGACCAGCAGGTTCAGCGACCACCAGGTTCAGCGACCACCAGGTTCAGCGACGTCCAGCCTCAGCGGGGCAGCCGGACCAGCACGCCCTCGCAGCTGCGGACCACCACCCGGCAGGCGTCCACCATGGCACGGCTGCACAGCGGACTCTCGGCACGACGCCGCCAGCTGTTCAGCGAGTCCAGCGCCGCCGCCCGCAGGTCCTCGGGCTCGGCCTCGCCGCGCAGGCCGAGCCGCAACTCGGCGGCGGGCCCGTCCCCGCCGAGCAGTCGCTCCGCCTCGGCCAGCACCTTTCTGGGGAAGGTCACGGCGCCGGAGCGCAGCGCCGCGAGCAGCCGCTGCTCGCGGAACTCGTGTGCGCCGGCGAAGATCCGCTCCGCCTCGGCGGCCACGTGCTCGGCACCCGGCCGGGGCTGCTCGCGCAGCAGCCACTCGATGGCCAGCAGCACCGAGCGCGCCTTGAGCATGTCCTTGCGCTGGGTGAACTGCGCGGCCAGCATCTCCTGCAGCTCGGCGAGCCCGCTGCGGCGCACCAGCTCCGCGGCCAGGGACGCGGTGTCCTGCCCGCCCTGCTGGATGAGGCTGGTGGCCAGCCGGATCCCGAAGATGCCGAACCGGCCGAGCAGGCCCACCCGCACCTGCGCGGGCAGCGTCACCGGAGCCGTCGAAGCGGTGAACCGGTCGGCGGAGAGCAGCATGCGCTCGAGGTCCGCGGTGGCCACGCCGGCCAGCTCGGTGAGCGCGGCCATCTCGGACTGGCGCATCGTGCGGCCGGTCTCGGCGAGCAGTCCGGCCACCGCGACCACGCCCTGGGACAGCTCCCGCAGCGTGGCGTCGGCGCGGTAGCGCCGGGCCACCCGGCGCGCCGAGATCATCGCGTCGAGCCTGCCCACGCCGATCTCGTCGGCGCGGGAGAGCACCGCGATCGTGTTGACCGGCGTCGCCCTGGCGATGCCCCCGTGGTGGAAGGCCTCCAGGAACCGGGCGTCGGCCGCGTGCAGATGGCGCATCAGGTACAGGACGGCGTCCGCCTCGGTCGGCTCGTCCTCCGGGGTGAGCAGGGCGGCGGTGCGCGCGGAGGTCTCGGCGGCCAGCGAGGCGATCCCCGGGGTGTCGATCAGCGTGACGGCACGCAGGCCTTGGGAGGGCCAGTCGATCAGCATCCGCTCGATGTCCTCGGGTGCCCGGCCGCACAGGTCGATGTGCAGCCTGCCCCCGGTCCGCACGATCGGCAGGTAGGCCACCCCGCCGTCGACCGTGGAGAGCCGGATCCGCGGGGTGTGGCCGTTGCGGTACCAGGTGACCACCCTGGTGCACTCGCCGGCGTCGGTGGGCGCGATCTGCTCGCCGACCAGCGCGTTGAGCAGGGTCGACTTGCCCGCCTTCACCCGGCCTGCGATGGCCACCCGCAACGGCTCGTCGAGCCGGTCGAGGTGGCGCTGCAGCCACAGCTTGGCGTCCGGGTCGTCCCGGTAGCAGTCGATCGCGACGCGCAGCACCGAGCGCACCTGCCGGACGAGGTTCGACGGTCCGCTCATGAGCGCCGTCCCGGTGTCGCCACCAGCACGCCGGCCCGTTCGCGCAGCTCCGAGATCTCGGCGAGGCGACCCTTGAGCTGGCGTATCCGCTGTTCGCGGTCCGTGGAGTCGGCTCTGGCGGCCTGCTGAGCGGCCTGGACCGACTCGGCGATCGACCGGCTCATCTCCTCGGCCTGGGCGGCGAAGTGGTCGCGCAGCGTCCGCTGCACGAGCCGGAGCTTGTCCTTGGAGTCCTTGCCCACCTGGAACACCACTTCGTCGACGTACTGGCGCACCGCGAGCCGCGCCTCGCTCTGTCGTCGTTTGAGCCTGGTGTCGCGGTCGTCCTTGATGGTCTTGGCGCCCAGCAGCACCCCCGCCCCGATCGAAATGGGGTTGATCAGCGTCATCCCGGCCAGCCCGGTGAGCAGCCCGACCATCACCAGACCGCCGTAGGAGCCGCGGACGCCGACGAGCAGCTTGCTGCCGAGCCCGACGCTGGACGAGTCGATCGGGTTCAGGTCGACGGTGCGGTCCAGGGCCGCCTTCGTGTCGTCGAGCGCCAGTTCGGGTACCACGGTGCCGCTGCTCTCGGCGAAGTGCTCGGCCACCTGCTCGGCGAGCCAGCGGGACCGCTGGGTGGTCCACACGAAGTTGTCCGCCACCGCCTGGTAGACCTGCTGGGACAGCCACTCGCCGAACTGCACCCACACCTTGGCCGGGTCCGACTCGTCGAGCAGTGCCTCGGCGTCGCGCAGGATGTGCCGGGTCCGGTCCCGCAGGTCGTAGTCGATGTCGGCGGAGAGGTCCTGTACGCCGTCGTTGAGCGTCTGCTGCCACCGGGCGGTGCGCTGGCGAAGTGCCTCCGCCCGTTCCCTGGCCAGCTCCAGGTCCTGGATCACCGCCTGCGACCGGTCCGGGTCCTGCTGGGCGGACAGCTCCGCGAGCAGTGCCATGCCGAGCTGCTCGGTCACCGAGAGCACGTCGTGCGAGAGCGACCGCCGGGCCAGCAGCGCGGCCTGGCCGATCACCTGGTCGCGGAGGAAGGCGATGATCGCCGGAAACCCGGACTCCGCGTTGAGTTCGACGTCGTCGGTGCGGGTGGCGTGCAGGCGCAGGCTGGACGACACCGGAAACAGCGTGGCCTGCACGCCGGCTGCGGTGAGGTGGCCACGGTTCACCTCGACGATCCCGCGCCATTGCGGGTACAGGTCGGTCTTGGTGAGCACCCCGGC
>DASXOL010000097.1:0-6305 GCA_036494295.1 Pseudonocardiaceae bacterium | reverse complement strand
GGACGCCACGCCCTGCGCGGCGGGCTGCGGGGTGGTCACCGCGAGCAGGGCGGCGTCGGGCAGCAGTTCCAGCAGCGAGAGGGCGACGTCGCCGGTGCCGGGCGGCAGGTCGACGAGTAGCACGTCGGGCTCGGCCCAGTGGGTGTCGGTGAGGAACTGCTCCAGCGCCTTGTGCAGCATCGGCCCGCGCCACACCACCGGCTGCCCGTCCGGCACGAGGAAACCCACCGACATCAGCGCGACCCTGTGTGCCTGCACCGGCATCATCAGCCCGCCGACGGTCACCGGGCTGGCCCGTACCCCGAACAGCTGGGGCACCGAGTAACCCCAGACGTCGGCGTCGAGCACGCCGACCCGCTTCCCGCCGACGGCGAGCGCGGCGGCCAGGTTGGCGGTGACCGTGGACTTGCCGACGCCGCCCTTTCCGCTGGCCACCGCGTAGACCCTGGTGCCGCTGCCCGGGCCGCCGGTGACCGGGCGGGTGGTGGTGCGCAGGCGCTGGGCGAGCTCGGCGCGTTCGCGCGCCGCCAGGACGCCGAACTCGACGTGCACGTCTCGCACCCCGGGCGCCGTCGCGGCGGCGGCCGTCACCTCGGCCCGCAGCCGCCCGGTGAGCGGGCAGGTCGCCGTGGTGAGCCGCACGGTGACCTGCACCCGGCCCCGGCGGCCTGCCCGGATCTCGCCGACCATGCCCAGCTCCCCGAGCGGGCGGTGGATCTCCGGATCGAGCACCGCACCGACCGCGGCCCGCACCGCCTCGACGTCGACCCCGGAACGAGTCATCACGGCTGTTCCCCCGTCTCGGCGTCGGCGACGCGGTACGCGCGGCGCCGCGGTTTCACCGGCCGCATCAGGAACTCCGGGCGGCGCTGCCCGCCGGGCCCGCGCCGCGGCCTGGCCCGCGCCAGCCATTCCCGGTAGACCTCGGCGGAGCGTTTCGTGTCGACGTAGACGTCGCCGTAGCGGTCACCGGGCCGGGCCGGCTCCATCCGCACCTTCTGCAGCCAGCACTGCTGCCCGGACCACGGGTCGGGTTGCACCGCGAAGGCGAGGTTCTGGTGCACGCCGGGATCGCTCCACCAGATGCGCCGCGAGTCCGGGTCGGCGGAGTCGAAGGGCTCGACACCCCCGCGGTAGCGCAGCAGCCAGGAGTCCGCTCCCTGCGGATGGGTGATGTCGACCAGGCCGGACACCCAGCGGCTGCCCTCCGCGTCGTGCAGCCGCCAGCGGCCCATGTGGTGCGACAGCGCGCAGACCCCTGGGCGGATCCCCTCGGTGACCCAGACCCGGGCCACCAGATGGCCGATCGACGTGCTCAGCCGCACCAGCTCGCCGGTGCCCACCCGGTGGCGTGCCGCGTCGCGGGAGTTGAGCCACAGCGGATGGGTGTTGGAGATCTCGTTGAGGTACTTGGCGTTTCCCGAGCGGGTGTGGATCAGGGTGGGCAGCCGGAAGGTGGGGACCAGGACGAGGTCGCCCGCTTCGAGGTCGATCTCCTCGCGGGCGACGTGCGAGCGGATGTAGCCGGGGGTGGCGTGCTCCTCCCAGCCCCAGTCGGCCATGGTCGTGGAGTACACCTCCAGCTTGCGCGAGGGTGACATCCACCCCGCGGTGGCGGTGCCGTCGTCGTGGCGCACCCCGACCGCGCCGGCCTCACCGATCAGCGGCGGCGCCGAGTCCTCGGTGGTGGGCTTGCGCAGCACCCCGTCGCCGTCGGGCTCGGCGCCGTCGAGCTCCGCAGTGGACAGTGCCCGCTCGTCCTGCCGGTACAGCCCGTCGGCGATCTCGACCACGCCGTAGCGGCGCATGTACTGCAGCGGGGTCAGTCCCTCGGCGGCGGCCTGCTCCGGCAGCCCGGGCACCTGGTTCTCGAAGATCCACCGGTAGTACTCGTCGACCGTGACCTGCTCCCCCGGGCGGTAGGGCGACTCGAAGTAGCGCCGGACGCCCAGCGCGCCGTCCGGGTCGATCCGCCAGGACAGCTCGAACCAGAACTCGTTCTCCTCCCACACCTCGCCGGGGTTCGCGTCCCTGGTGTCGCCGACCGGGTGGCCGAGCTTCTCCATCGCGACCCGGCGCACCGGCTGGCGGAACCCCAGCCACTTCGCCGCGTGCGTCTCGTAGGAGTGTGTGTCGTGGCGCTCCGCGGAATGGCCCATGGGCAGGACGTAGTCGGCGAACTCCGCGGTCTCCGACCAGTTCGGGGTGAGCGCCACGTGCAGGCCGACCTTGTCCTCATCGGACAGTGCGCGCATCCAGGTGAAGCCGTCCGGGTAGGTCCAGATCGGGTTGAACACCCGGGAGAAGTACACCTCCAGCCGCCCGCGGCCCTCGGCCAGGAAGTGCGGCAGCAGGAACGACATCTCGTTGCAGCTCAGCGGGTACTCGGCGGGCCAGATCAGGTCGTTCCAGTGGTCGTGCGCCGCGGGCATGTCCGGGCCGTGCGGGATGAACTTGTTCCAGCCGTTGGGGCTGGTGCCGCCCTCGGTGCCGATCGAGCCGGTGAGCGCCAGCACGAACCACAGCGCGCGGGACACCTGCCAGCCGCCCAGGTTGCCCGCCGCCGCGGAGCGCCAGATGTGCGCGGCGAGCCGGTGGTCGCACTGGGCGATCAGCCGGGCCAGTTCTGCCAGCTTGGCCGCCGGGACCTGCGCCTCCTGGGCGGCGAAGTCGAAGGTGAACTGCGCGTAGTCGGCCTGCAGCCGGTCCAGGAACGCCTCGAACGTGGGCTCGGCGTCCGGATGGCGCCGCCGCAGGTAGGTCTGCCAGTTCAACCAGCGCCGCAGGTACGGCTCGTCGAGCTGGCGGGTGCGCAGCAGGTACGCGGCCACCGCGAGCAGGATCGCCGCCTCGCTGCCCGGCCACGGCGCGAGCCACAGGTCCGCGTGGCTCGCGGTGTTGGACATCCGGGGGTCGATCACCACGATCTTCGCGCCGGCCTGGCGGCCCTCCATGATCCGCTGCGCGTGCGGGTTGAAGTAGTGCCCGGTCTCCAGGTGGCTGGAGAGCAGCAGGATGACCTTCGCGTTCGCGTGGTCCGGCGAGGGCCGGTCGAACCCGCCCCACAGTGCCATCCCGAACCGCGCGCCCGCCGAGCACACGTTGGTGTGGGTGTTGTGCCCGTCCACCGCCCAGGCCTGCAGGAACCGCTCGGCGAAGCCGTCCTCCCCCGGACGGCCGACGTGGTACATGACCTCCTCGTGGCGGCCGTCCAGCATGGCCCGGCGGATCCGGCCCGCGATGTCGTCGAGCGCGGCGTCCCAGCTCACCCGCTCCCACTGCCCGCCGCCGCGCGGGCCGGTGCGCCGCAGCGGATGCAGGATCCGCTCCGGGTCGTCGAGCTGGTTGACCGTGGCCGGGCCCTTGGCGCAGTTGCGGCCGCGGGAGCCGGGGTGCGCCGGGTTGCCTTCGAGCTTGCGGATCGTCAGGTCGTCCTTGTCCACATAGGCCAGCAGCCCGCAGGCGGACTCGCAGTTGAAGCAGGTGGTGGGCACCAGCAGGTAGGAGTGCGGGACCTTGCGAGGGTGCGCCCTGGCGTCGTACTCCACGTGGTGGTCCCACGCCGAGACCGGCGGGTAGTTGCGCAGGTGCTCGTGACGCCGCTCGCCGGGCAGCACCCGCTGTGGTGTCACCGGGTCCGCTGCTTCCTGGGCCATGGGACCCGCCACCTTCCTGCCTCGTCAGGCGTGTCAGCGCACGATCCGGTCAGGACAGCGGGATGTCCTGACCCGCGCGGACGAAGACGCTCTCGTAGCTCAGCAGGGCGATCTGCACCGCGGCGCCGCCCAGCGCCACCAGCAGCGCGAACCCGCCTGCCCAGCCCGCCACGGCGAGCGCCGCGGCCACCAGGGCGAGCAGCACGCCGCCGGTCCAGAACAGCCGGGCGTACCGGCCTCGGACGACCAGCCGGGCGGCCGCGGCGGCGTGCGCGCCGGAGTGCCGCCCGCCGAACTCCAGCAGCACCATGAGCACGTGCACCGCGGTGGCCAGCACCAGGCTCCGCGCGATCAGCGCCGTCGCCGTGGCGCCGGGCGGGCTCACCAGGGCGGCCACCGCGAGCGCCCCGGCGCCGACCATCACGGCCTGCACGATCAGGTGCCAGAACAACAACGGCGACTGCCACAGGTCACGGCCCTCGGCCTGGCCGAACAGGAACCCGGTGTAGCCCGCGGCGAGCACGGAGGCGGGCACCGCGAGCACCGCCAGCACGCCGAGCGGCCCGTGCGCCGAACCGATCACGCCCGCCGCGGACAGCACCCCGGTGAGCAGCCACAGGCCGGCCACCGCGCCGAACACCAGCAGCACCACGGCGCCCAGCACCAGCCATGACCGCGGGTTCGGCTTGGTGAACAGGTAGTGGAACCGTTCCGGGCGCTTGAGGTCGGTCACCAGCAGCAGGCCGGTGACGCCCGCGCCGAGCACGCCGAGCGCGGGCGCGACGAGCGTGCCCAGCACCCCGAGGTCGATCCCGAGGAACCGGGCCAGCGCGGCCACCAGCAACGCGCCCGCCCCGATCCCCTTGGTCCACAGGTAGGCGGTCACCTGCCACCCCCACGGGCGCGGATGCGCCGTGTTCAGGGTGGTGCGGGCACCGCTCACCGGATCCCGCGGCAGGTCCGCGGCCACCGCGCTGCGCTGCGCGTCCGGCTCGGAGTACATATAGGACCCGTCCACCGGGGCCGCCAGCGGGTCCAGCACCGCGCGGTCGGCACCCAGGTAGAAGACGTTCGGCCCGGTGCGCTGCTCCGGCGAACGCACCGCCACCGGGTTGGTGTTGATCAGCTCGGAGATCCCGCTGGACGGGTCCTCGAGGTCGCCGACCCAGATCGAGTGCGTCGGGCACACCACCACGCAGGCGGGCTCCAGGCCCTCGTCCACGCGGTGCGCGCAGAAGTTGCACTTGGCGGCGGTGTTCGTGTCGGCGTCGAGGTAGATCGCGTCGTACGGGCAGGCCTGCATGCAGGCCTTGCAGCCCACGCACCGGTCCGAGTCGAAGTCCACGATCCCGTCGTCGCGGATGAACAGCGCCCTGGTCGGGCAGATCCGCACGCAGGGCGCGTCGGTGCAGTGGTTGCACCGCAGCACCCCGAAGTCGCGGGTCGTACTGGGGAACTCGCCCGAGTCGACGTACTTCACCCAGGTGCGGAACTGACCTACCGGGATCTCGTGCTCGGTCTTACAGGCCACCGTGCAGGCGTGGCACCCGATGCAGGTGCGCTGGTCGATCGCGAAGCCATAACGCATCGTGCCTCCTCCCCCGGACCTGACTCGGCATCATATGTCCGGACAAGTGGGCAGGGAACCCTTTCGCGCCGACCCGATCAGTCACACCTCCGTGGAAGCGGCCCTCGGCGAGCCGGCCGCGGTCAGGGGCAGCCCGCGCTCAGCACAGCGGAACCGGCCAGCCCGGCCCCTGCCGAGCGCACCGGGCCCGCGGACCGCGCGGCCACCTCGTCCGCGACCGCCCACGCGAGGCCCGCGGTGTCGGCGCGTTGCGTCGTGAGCACCCCGTCCTCGCGGGCGACCGCGACATCGAGCCACTGTGCACCCGCCTGCCGCAGCTCGTGGCGCAGGCCAGGGCAGGAGGTGACACGGCGGCCGCGGACGAGCCCGGCCGCGACGAGCACACCCGTGGCCGACCTTCCGGTGGCCACCACCGAACCGCGGGCCACCGCGGTCCGTACGCTACGGGTCACCCCCGCGTGGTAGCGCAGTTGTGCGTGCGGGCCACGGCCGCTGGGGATGATCAGCGCCGAATAGTCCTCGACGCGCAGCTCGCCCAGCGACGCGTCGGCGGTGAAATGGTCCACCACGCCGCGGGTGTCGATGGCCAGCACCGGCGTCGACGGCGCCGACAACACCACGACGCTCGCGGCCGCGCCGCTGAGTGCACGCCGCAACTGCACCAGTTCGTCGCTGTCGACACCGTCGTCGACGAGGACCGCGATGCGCTCACCGATCAGCTGTGTCGACATTGCGCACCACCCGGCGCCACGTTGTCGGCACGGCACGGGCGGACAGAAAGCCAGGAAACAGAGAACATGCTCCGGTTGCACCTCTTCTGTGCACGTCTGCGGCCGGCGACCGGGCACCGGGGATGGATTCACCCCGATAGCTGTGGTCGAGCCGCGATGAACGAACGACGCGCCCGGCGAGGTCTACACCGGGAGATGTATCGCTTCGAGCCGCCAGGAACGGCCCGGGAAACGACCCTAACAGCCGCGGCGCGAGGCGGGCCAGTCAGCCGAGCTCGGTGGTCTCGACCACGATGGCCGCGATTTCCCTGAGCTTGATGTTCCGGTCCT
>DASXOL010000096.1:0-22872 GCA_036494295.1 Pseudonocardiaceae bacterium | reverse complement strand
TAGTGCCACGGCGCTCCGGTGGCGACCCAGCCGCCGCGCACCCGGCGCACCGCGCCGTCGACGTCGAGAACCTTGAGCACCATCTCCAGCCGGGTCCGGTTGAGCTCCACCCGCGACTCCAGTGCCGGCGTGGACAGCGACCCCTCCTCGGCGTCGAGCACGGTGAGGATCTGGCGCACCACCGGCTCCGCGGGGAAGGCGAGCGAGGCGAAGTAGGCCCAGATGTCGCGGTCCTCGGATCCCGGCAGCAGCAGCACCTCGGCGCGCCGCACGCCCCGCCCGGCCCGGCCGACCTGCTGGTAGTAGGCGATCGGGGAGGCCGGGGCACCCAGGTGCAGTACGAACCCGAGATCGGGCTTGTCGAACCCCATGCCGAGCGCCGAGGTGGCGACCACCGCCTTGACCCGGTTGGCCAGCAGATCGGCCTCCACCGCCTCGCGTTCGGCGGCGTCGCTGCGCCCGGTGTACGCGGCCACCTCGTGCCCCTCGCCGCGGAGGAACGCAGCGACATCGTCCGCGGCGGCCACGGTGAGCACGTAGATGATCCCCGAGCCGGGCAGGCTGTCGAGGTTCGCGGCCAGCCAGGCCAGCCGCAGGTGCGGGGTGGCCAGCCGCAGCACGGCCAGGTGCAGCGAGTCGCGGTCCAGCGATCCGCGCAGCACCAGCGCGCCACCGCCGTCGCCTGCGCCGTTGCGCCTGCCGTCGCCGGCGGCGGAGATGGCCAGCTGGTCGGCGACGTCACGGACCACGCGGTCGTTGGCGGTGGCTGTGGTGGCCAGTACCGGCACCCCGTCGGGCAGCTCCGCGAGCAGGGTGCGCAGCCGCCGGTAGTCGGGGCGGAAGTCGTGGCCCCAGTCGGAGATGCAGTGCGCCTCGTCGACCACGAGCATGCCCGCCGACGCGGTGAGCGCGGGCAGCACGCCGTCGCGGAAGTCCGGGTTGTTCAGCCGCTCCGGGCTCACCAGCAGGACGTCGACCTCGCCCGCGGCCACCCGGTCCTGCACCTCGGCCCAGGAGTCCATGTTGGACGAGTTGATGGTGGCCGCGTTGACCCCGGCGCGCGCCGCGGCGTCGACCTGGTTGCGCATCAGCGCGAGCAGCGGCGAGACGATCACGGTCGGCCCGGACCCGGCCGCGCGCAGCAGCGCGGTCGCGACGAAGTACACCGCCGACTTGCCCCAGCCGGTGCGCTGCACCACCAGTGCCCGCTGCCGCCCGTTCACCAGCGCCTCGATGGCGACCCACTGGTCGTCGCGCAGCCGGGCGCCCTCGCCTGCGAGCGCTTCGAGCACCGCCTCGGCGCGGTCGCGCAGTTCGGTGGAGGTCATGGCGCCATGCTCCAACACCACCCTGTCGCCGCCGCGCCGGGATGGCCACCTCGATCAGGGAGACCTGCGCCCGCCCCGTTAGGCTGCGAAGCCGTGCAGGGGCGATCGGACGGCGAAGGATCGGCGGACTCGGCGGTGGCCACTGGCTCTGCGGCCGATGTCGTCGCCGAGTGCGCGCGCAAGGCGCAGCGTGCCGCGCCCGCACTGGCGTCGGCGGCGGACGAGCGCATCGACGCGGCGCTGCGCGCCATGGCCGACCGGCTCACTGCGTCCGCGGCTGCGGTGCTCGCGGCGAACGAGGCCGACGTGACCGCGGCCGAGGAATCCGGCATGACCGGCGCGTTGGTCGACCGGTTGCGGCTGGGGCAGGAGCGGCTCACCGACATGTCCGCGCAGCTCGCCCTGCTCGCCAAGGCACCGTTCGCGCCGCGGGACCAGGTGCTGGAGGACCGGCCGGACGGGTTGCGGCTGATCGAGCGGCGCAGGCCCGTCGGGGTGGTGGGCGCCACCTTCGAGGCGCGGCCCAATGTGACCGTGGACGTGGCCTCCCAGCTGCTGAAGTCCCGCAACGCGGGCGTGCTGCGGACCGGCTCGGCGGCGTTGCGCTCCGCGCTGGCGTTGCGCGACGAGGTGATCGCACCGGCACTGGCCGATGCCGGGCTGGACCCGGAGGCGGTGCAGCTGGTGCCCGATCCGCGCCGGAGCAGCGCGATCGCCCTGGTACAGCAACCGGAGCTGGTTCCGCTGGTGATCGTCCGCGGCAGCGGCGAGACCACGCGCGCGCTGGCCGAGGAGGGCGCCAGGCACGGGGTGCGCGTGCTGGCGCACGCCGACGGGGGCGGGGTGCTCTACGTCGACGCCGCGGCGGATCCGGCGATGGCGGTGGAGCTGCTGGTCGGCGGGCTGGACCGGCTGGGCGTCTGCAACCGGGTCAACCTGCTGCTGGTGGCCGACGACGTCGCGCAGTCGCGGTACGAGGAGCTGCTCGACGCGGCGCGGGCGCTGCAGATCACGCTGTCGCTGCCCCCGCACGACCATCCGCTCGGCCACGAGTGGGCGCTGGACACCGGCCGGGAGGCGACGCTGACGGTGAGCCGCGTCGACGGCCCGGTGGCGGCTGCCGATATCGCCAACCGGGAGACCTCCGGCCTCGCCGCGACGATCGTGACCGGCGACGACGACGCCGCGCGGCGGTTCATGGACGCCTACACCGGCACCGGGGTGTTCTGGAACGCCAGCACCCGCCTGCTCGATGGCTTCAAGCTGCGCCGGGTGCCCGAGACCGGGATCAACGTGGACCGCGTGCCCGGACCGCGCGGACCGGTCACCTTCCAGGATCTCTACCTGCGCCAGTACGTGGTCGTCCCGGCCGGCTGAGGTATGTGGCTCTTCAAGAGCCCCTGGCCCCCGGTTTGATGCTCTTGAAGAGCCACACACGCGCCGTTACGCAGGTATCCGGGTTGCACCCGGCCGGGGGGTTCCCGCACGCCGTGCCGGAGGTATCGAATCATGGTGTGATCCGCCAGATCTTGCTCGGTGCCGCGGCCGGCGCTGCCGGCGCCACCGCGCTCAACGCCGTGACCTACCTCGACATGGCACTGCGAACCCGCCCGGCCAGCGACACACCGGAGCGGACCGCGGAGCGGCTTTCCGAGCTCGCCCACCTGCCGCTGCCCGACGATCCGCAGAAGCGCGCGGCGCGCCTGACGGCGATCGGCGCGCTGGCCGGGATCGGCACCGGCGCCGGGGTGGGCGCGGCCTACGGGCTGCTCCAGGGCGCCGGGATCCGGCTGCCGGTCAAGGCCGGGTCGGCGGTGGTCACCGCGATGGTGCTGGTGGCCGCCAACGGGCCGATGGTGCTGCTCGGCATCACCGATCCGCGCACCTGGCGCCCCGTCGACTGGGCCGCCGACCTGGTGCCGCACGCCGCGTTCGGCGCGGTCACCGCGGCCGTCTACGGCGCCGCGACCAGGGCAGACCGCCCGTGGTGGCGGCGCGCGGCGCCGCCGGTGGCCGCGGTGCGGCGTCGCGCGCGTCGGCGGTAACGTCGCCGCAGCGAAATCGCGGTGCCCCGAGCGGACGTGTTTCTCCGGCTCGAATCTGGCCGTCCGCCTTGCGCCATACGGACTATCGCGCCTGTCCGGGTCACTGGTCCGCACGGAGGATCCGCTACTGCGAATCCCGGACGAGTGCCAGCCGCCGAGGACGGCAAAGATCTGCATTTCCGTGCCTGCGTGCCGTGGTGTGGAGGTTTCCCGCTTCTGCGATCTGCCGGGCATATCGCGGGCACATCCGATGCCCTGACACCTGGTTCGCGTCTCGTCACATCGTGACGTCACGTCGTGGCCGCACTACCGCCAGTGGGCTTCGTTGCGGCCAGTTGAACGTCGTGTTGATTCCAGCGTTGTGTCGAAGATCGCAGCCCAGGGAAAAGACGTGCCGGTCGGTTTCCTTGCGATATGCGGCCGGCACGGGAACGGCCCGTAGCTCACCGAAGGATATCGGTGAGCTACGGGCCGCCATCGCATCAGGATGAGCAGAAGATCCAGACCATCACGCGTAACCGCCGACGGCGCAACGCTGCTTCGCCCTCCGCCGCCTGGTTTGAAGTCGCGGGGGCGAAGTGTTCGTGGATCTGTCATGCGCCTGGCGCGTCAGCCGGACATTCGGGTCCATACCTGGGTGAACAGGAGAACGAACGTCGATGCGAAAACGCAATACCCGGCGCAGCTCGCAGTCCTACTTGGACTTGCCTGCGTGCGCCGCCTCCCAGGCCTGCAGCACCTCGGCGGGCAGCCTGCCGCGCCCGCTCACCGCGTGGCCGTTCTGCTTCGCCCACTCCCGGATCGACTTCAGCGTGTCGCGGTTGTAGCTGGAAGGGCCGTTGCCCGCACCGCCTGCGCGCTTGGCGCTGCGGACCCGGCGCCGTCCGCCGATACGGCGTGCCGCTCCGGTGTACTGGGCGAGCGTGTCCCGCAGCTTCGCCGCGTTCTCTTCGCTGAGGTCGAGTTCGTAGGTCACGCCGTCCAGCGCGAACTCGATCGGCCGGATGTTCTCCGCTTCCTGACCGGTGAGATCATCGACCATCGTGACTACGGTTTTCTGTGCCATGGGTAATCTCCATCTTTGCTGCCGTCGGAGTTCGCGGGAACCTTAACGCACAGCTCCGCTCATTGCTAATCGTGAGCATGGTAGAAGGACAGCTGTGCGGTCCATCACCCTGAGGTGTCGTCATCGCATCAGTTTGCGCGCCTACCTCATTGAGCGGCCACGAAGCGGCGCGGACGAGACCGGCGCCGATGTCTCTGCGCCTGTCGCTACACAGCTCTGCGCGGATGGGCACTGTTGTCGGCGCCGACGAGCGAACTGCGTGAAGTCCTCCTGACAGCCTTGTCGGGCGAACTGATAGGCGCGTTCTGTCCGAGCGGTCGAAGAAGCTACCGCACGATGTCTTCTCGGCGTGGTGACCTGCGAAGTCACAATCCGGCCGCGGAGTCGGTTCGGCTGCTTGTCACCGCACGTAGTGGCTTCGTGTGCCCTCGTGACGACAAGTCGACGTAGCACCAGGACGCTTCTTCGGATGCGCTTGGTTGATCACCATGTCGCTGGCGGAATCCTGCGACAGGCGAACGGTTACCGCGCGGGCTCCGTGGATCGCTCGCATTCCCGCCCGCCGATCGCGACGGGGTCCGCGTGTCGGCTTCGGCGGGGCGTTCTCTGCGTGGGCCCCGGGCGCGCCGGCAGGGTCGCGCCGAGAAGCGGGCCGGCGCGAGTGCGGTGAACGGTCTGCGGCGGGTCGCGGCGCCTGCAGCGGGGCGTCCCGGCGTCGAATCCCTGGCCGGCCGCGCTGCGTTTACCCGTGGCGGCCGAATGGCGGGCCGCGGTGGCCGGCACCGCGAATGGGACGGCAATCCACCCGGCGAACGTTCTGCACGCCGGGCCTCGGGCGGCCGGTGGGATCCGGCGGCCGGTGGGATCCGGCGGCGCGGGGAAGCGGACCGGTCGCCTAGGCTGCGCGCATGTCGGGGCGGCGGCTCGGGGTGATGGGCGGAACCTTCGATCCGATTCATCACGGGCACCTCGTCGCCGCCAGCGAGGTGCAGGCCCGGTTCGGGTTGGACGAGGTCGTTTTCGTGCCGACCGGAATTCCCTGGCAGAAGGAAGAGCGGGTGGTCAGCCCGGCCGAGGACCGCTACCTGATGACCGTGATCGCGACGGCGTCCAATCCCCGGTTCTCCACCAGCCGTGTCGACATCGACCGCCGCGGCCTCACCTTCACCGTCGACACCCTCACCGACCTGCACCGGCAGTTCCCCGACCACGACCTGTTCTTCATCACCGGTGCGGACGCGCTGGCGCAGATACTGTCCTGGAAGCGGGTCAGCGAACTGCTCGACCTCGCGCACCTGGTGGGCGTCACCCGGCCCGGCTTCCAGCTCGACGACGAGCATTTGCCCAACGGCGCGGTGACCCTGATCGAGGTACCCGCCATGGCGATCTCGTCGACGGACTGCCGCGAGCGCGTCGCCGCGGGGCTGCCGGTCTGGTATCTCGTGCCTGACGGAGTGGTGCAGTACATCAGCAAGCGCCGGCTGTACCGGGCGGACCGGGGCGGCGATCACTCCTGACCCGTAGGCTCGGTGACCCCAGCGGGCCAGAAGGAGTGACGTGTCAGCCACCGATCATGCACGCGAGTTGGCGCTGACCGCGGCGAACGCCGCCGCAGGGAAGAAGGCGCGCGACATCGTGCTGCTCGACGTGTCCGATCAGCTCGTCATCACGGACTGTTTCGTGATCGCCTCGGCACCCAACGAGCGGCAGGTGCAGGCCATCGTGGAGGCGGTCGAGGAGAAGATGGCGGCCGCCGGTACGAAGCCGGTCCGCCGGGAGGGCGCGCGCGAGGGGCGGTGGGTGCTGCTCGACTTCGTCGACGTGGTGGTGCACGTCCAGCACGCGGAGGAACGCTCCTTCTACGGCCTGGAGCGGTTGTGGAAGGACTGCCCGCGGATTCCCTACCAGGCAGGCCCCGCCGAAGCCGACGACGAGAGCGGCAGCGGGGCGGACGGGTCGGCGTGACGCTGGAGCGCCTCGTGCTGTGGCGGCACGGCGAGACCGACTACAACGCGGCGCTTCGCATGCAGGGGCAGTTGGACTCGCAGCTCACCGCGAACGGGCTCGGTCAGGCCCGGCGCGCCACGCCCGTCCTCGCCGCGCTGGCGCCCGATGTGCTCGTGACCTCCGACCTGTCCCGGGCGGCCGACACCGCAGCCGTGCTCGCCGCCGAGACCGGGTTGCCGCTGCGGGTCGACAAGCGGCTCCGGGAAACCCATCTCGGTCGCTGGCAGGGCCTCACCCACGACGAGGTGGAATCCGCCTGGCCCGGCGGCATGCGGCGCTGGCGGGGGAATCCGCAGTGGGCGCCGCCCGGCGGCGAGACCAGGGTGGAGGTGGCGGCACGGGCCGCGCAGGTGGTCGGTGAGCTCGACGCGGGCGGGCCCCGGACGGCGGTGCTGTGCACCCACGGCGGCCTCATCGCGGGCCTCACCCCACACCTGCTGGAGCTGCCGGTGTCGAGCTGGCCGGTGTTCGGCGGCATCAGCAACTGCCACTGGACGGTGCTGCGCCGCTCCGGGCCGGCCTGGCGACTGGAGTCCTACAACACCGCCGCGCCGGTATGAGCGCAGGGTCGACGTCCTGCCGTGCCGGTGCCGGGACCCTACGCTGACCGCCGTGTCCGTCGCCGTCGTCACCGATTCCACCGCCTACCTCCCGGCGGGACTGGCCGAACGGCGCGGCATCCGGATCGTCCCGCTGCACGTCATGGTCGACGGAACCAGCAGGCTGGACGGGGTGGAGCTGGGCTCGGCCGACCTGGTCGACGCCATGGGCAGAAGGGCCACGGTGACCACCTCGCGGCCGACGCCGGGGGAGTTCGAGGCGGTCTACGCCCAGGCGCTGCGAGCCGGTGCCGACGCGGTGTTGTCGGTGCACCTGTCCCGCGCGTTGTCGGGGACCTGGGAGGCCGCCCGGCTGGCCGCCGAACAGGTCGGCGCTGACCGCGTGCGGGTGGTCGACTCGCGTTCGGCCGGGATGGGCGTCGGCTTCGCCGCGCTCGCCGCCGCCGCGGCCGCTGCCGAGGGAGGTGACCTGGTGGCCGTGTACGACACCGCGGAGCGGGTCGCCGCCCGTACCGCCACCTACTTCTCCGTCGACACCCTGGAGCCACTGCGCCGCGGCGGCCGGATCGGGCCCGCGGCAGCCCTGCTGGGAACCGCGCTGGCCGTCAAGCCGCTGCTGCACGTGGACGCGGGCCGGATCGTACCGCTGGAGAAGGTGCGCACGGCGAGCCGCGCGCGGGCCCGCCTGGTGGAGTTGGTGGTCGAAGCCGCCGGAACCGAGCAGGTCGACCTGGCCGTGCACCACCTCGGTGCCGCGGAGCGCGCCGTCGACCTGGTCGACCAGCTCCACGACCGGCTTCCGCGCCTGTCCGAATGCCTGGTCTCCGAGGTGGGCGCGGCGCTGGGCGCGCATGCCGGGCCGGGGATGCTGGGCGTGGTGGTGCTCCCCGGCGGCCTGGACAACTAGAACCGGCCAGCGTCCCACGCCTCGCCGACACCCGGCGCCGCGTCGCGGGTCGGCGGCCCGAGTTGTCCCCACCCCGCGTGCTGTCCACAGTGCACCGTGGCAGGCGCCGTGGCCGGCCAGGCGATCGGCTTAGCGTCGCAGGCGTGGTTCTGCTCCCCAACTTCTCGCCCGGCGATCCCGGTGACCGCGACCGGGCGCGTGACCGCCTCGCGGCGTTGCACCGCGTGCCGGATCCGCCGCCCGATCCTGCTGACCGGGACGCGGGGCCGGTGGCGGAGCGCCGCGAACCGGCCGGGGAATCCGGCGGGCCCGGTCCCGCCCCGGGAAGGGACGGCAGGCTGGTCAGACGGTGGGTGCCCGCGTCACTGCAGGGTGCGCGGTGGGAGCCAGGACGGCCGGGAGCGCTGATGTTGTCCCTGGTCGCGGCGGTCGCGGCGCTCATCGCCGCGGCGGGGGTGTGGTGGGAGCGCCCCGTCCCGGAACCCGCGCCTTCGCTCCCGGTGATCGCCGAACACCAGCCACCGCCCTCGGCGTCCTCGACCGCCGCCGCGCGGGAACTGGTGATCAGCGTGGTCGGCCGGGTGAACCGCCCCGGGCTCGTGCGGCTTGCCGACGGTGCCCGTGTGGCGGATGCGCTGGACGCGGCGGGTGGCGCGGCGCCCGGCACCGACCTGCTGGCGCTGAACCCCGCCAGGAAGCTGTCGGACGGCGAGCAGGTGCTGGTCGGCGTGGCTGCACCGCCGGGGGCACCGGTCGACGGCGGCGTCCAGGCGGTTCCCGGCGTCGCGACGGGTGGCGCCGGACCGGGTTCGGCGGTGGACCTCAACGCCGCCACGGTCGAGCAACTCGACGCGCTCCCCGGCATCGGGCCGGTCACCGCGCAGCGGATTCTGGACTGGCGCGCCGCACACGGGCGTTTCACCTCGGTCGATCAGCTCCGCGAGGTCAGCGGCATCGGGGAGTCGAAGTTCGCCAAGCTCAAGGACCTGGTGCGGGTGTGATCACCGGAATCCGTGGGGCGGACATCCTCGGCGCCGGTGCGGACCGGGCGGCCGCGCCCGACCTGCGCCTCGCGCCCGCCGCACTGGCCGGGTGGGCGACCGTGCTGGCCGGGCTCCACCTCGGATCGCTCGCGGCGGCGGGGATCGGTGCGGTGGGCCTGCTGGCCGCGATCGCCGCCGCGGCGCGCCACCGGTCGTCCGCGGTGGTGGCGGTGGGCGGGGTGAGCGCGGCCCTGGCAATGGTGATCGGGACACAGGCCTGGCAGCTGGAACACCATCCGGTCCGCGCCGCGGCGCAGCGCGGCTCGGTGGCCACGCTGGTACTGCGCCTGAGCGACGACCCCCGCCCGGTGGCCTCGACGGGGTACGGCGGCCGCCCCGGCGTTGCCCAGCGGGTAGTGGTGCGTGCCGAACTGGAGAACGTCGATCTGGCCGGTCGCCGCTGGGACACCGGCGGTCGGGTGGTGCTGCTGGCTCCGGTGCGTGGCTGGGCCGGCCTGCTGCCCGGCCAGCGGGTGCGCGCCAGCGGCCTGCTCGCCCCGGCCGGCCGCGCCGACCTGACCATCGCGCTGCTCCGGGTGCGGGGCGGCCCCGAGGTGCTCTCCGCGCCGAGTACGGTCCAGCGGGCCGCGGAGGGACTGCGCGCCGGACTGCGGACGGCGTCGGGTGCGCTGGCGACCGAGCCCGCCGGACTGCTACCCGCGCTGGTGGTGGGGGACACCTCGAAGATGGTGCCCACCGTCGAGGACGAGTTCCGCGCCGCCGGGCTCACCCACCTCACCGCCGTGTCCGGCGCGAACGTCGCGATCCTGTGTGGCGCCGTGCTGGGGCTGGCGCGGCTGGCCAGGGCGAGTCCGCGGGCCGCGGCGGTGCTGGCCGGGCTGGCGCTGGTCGGCTTCGTGGTGCTGTGCCGCCCTTCGCCGAGCGTGCTGCGTGCCGCGGTGATGGGTGCGGTGGCGCTGCTGGCGCTGGTGCTGGGACGGCACCGCTCGGCGGTGCCGGCACTGTGTGCCGCGGTTCCCGCGTTGCTCCTGATCGACCCGGCGCTCGGCGCGGATCCCGGCTTCGCGCTGTCCGTCCTGGCCACCGGCGCGCTCGTGCTGCTCGCCCCCGGATGGGCCGCCGCGCTGCGCCGGCACCGGGTGCCACCGGGGATCGCGGAGGCGCTCGCGGTGCCCGCCGCGGCGCACGTGGTCACCGCGCCGGTGGTGGCGGCACTGTCCGGGCAGCTGAGCCTGGTGGCGGTGCTGGCCAATCTGCTAGCCGCCCCTGCGGTCGCGCCCGCCACCGTGCTGGGTGTGCTGGTCGCGCTGGCCGCGGCGCTGCACCCGTACCTCGGGACGCTCCTGGTCCACCTGGCTGGTCCGTGGGTGAGCTGGCTGGTGGCGGTCGGCCACCGCGCGGCGGCGGTGCCGGACGGCGTGCTGTGGTGGCCCGACGGCGTGGCAGGCGGGCTGGTCCTGGCGGCGCTGCTCATCGCCTTGTTGCTGGCGATGCGGGCACGCCGGCTGCGGGTGATCGCCGCCGCCGCACTGCTCGGCGCGCTCGCGGTGCTGGTGCCGACCAGGTACGCCGCGCCGGGCTGGCCCGCGGTGGGCTGGGCCGTGGTGGCCTGCGACGTGGGGCAGGGCGACGCCCTGGTGCTGGCCACCGGGAAGCCCGGTGTCGCGGTGCTGGTCGACGCCGGGCCCGAGCCGGGGCCTGTGTCGGGCTGCCTGGACCGCCTCGGTGTGCGGCGGCTCGCGCTGGTCGTGATCAGCCACCTGCACGCCGACCATCTCGGTGGCCTCGCGGGCGTGCTACGGGGCCGGACGGTCGGCGCCGTGGCGCTCGGGGCAGGCCGCAGTCCACCGTGGGCGTTCGCCGACGTGCTGCACTCCGCCGCGGCGGCACACGTGCCGGTGGTGGCGCTCACCGCGGGGCGGCGCCTGACCTGGCCGGGTCTGGTGCTCGACGTGCTGGCGCCGACGCGGACCCCGCCCGCCTCCGACGATCACGATGCCGAGGTGGACGGGACCGTGGTCAACAACTCCTCGGTGGTGATGCGGGCGAGCACCCCGGCGGGCCGGGTGTTGCTCACCGGGGACGTGGAGCTGGACGCCCAGGCCGACCTGTTGTCCGCAGGCATCGACCTGCGGGCCGACGTGCTCAAGGTGCCCCACCACGGCTCGCGCTACACGGCCGGGGCATTTCTCCACGCGGTGCGGCCCCGGGTGGCGTTGATCAGCGTGGGCGCGGGCAACAGCTACGGCCACCCGAGCAGGCAGACCGTCGCCGCGCTCACCTCGTCCGGGACGCGCGTGCTGCGCACCGACCGGGACGGCGACGTCGCGGTGACAGCGGGTGCGGACGGCCTGGACGTCGTGGCCCGCGGGTCGGCGCAGCACCCCCCTTAGCGTCGGTCCCGCCGCGCCGGCAGCGTCGACCCCGAGCGCTGACGGTCAGCGCTCTCACGGGTCAGTGCTCTCACGGGTCGGTGCTCTGGTGGGTGGGGCTCTGCCGACTCACACTGCGCTGGGGTCAGAACCCCAGGCCCCGGGTGACGTTGGTGACGCCACCGAGCACTCCGCCGACCAGGTCGCCCGCGGGCGCGCTGCCCGCGCCGGGGCCGGCGGCCGGTGAGCCGGGCTGGCCCGAGTTGGCGGGGCCTGCGGACGGCGCGGAGGAGGGGCCGGTGGACGGGGCGGCGGACGGGCCGGTGGACGGGGCAGCGGACGGGCCGGTGGAGGGGGCGGGCGGTGCCGCAGCGGGTGCCGCGGGTGCCGCGGCCTGTGACGGCGCAGCCGTGCTCCGGTGGGAGGCGTGTGCGGACGCCGAATCCGCCCGTGGTGCGGCTTGCGACGGTGCGGGCAGCGTCGACTGGCTCGGCGCTCGCCCCGGTAGCCAGGCGTCGACCTGGTCGGGGGCCGAGGTCACCGCGGCGGCAGGCGTCGGGTTGGGGCCCGACACGTCCTGTCCGGGCAGCGCAGGCAGCCCGGACGGCCCAGGTGAGGTCAGCTGGGACAGCAGTGGTCCGAGCGACGGTGTTCGCCCGGCCGGCGCGGCAGAGCCCAGATTGGTGCCGGTGGGCGCGGAGGCCGGACCCCGCTGGTCCGAGGTAGGGACCAGCGACCCGCCCTGTACCGCCGCAATGGCGAACATCAGGGCGGATCCCGCGAAGGCGGCAGCCAGTGCACGCGAGGTGGGCCACCACGTCCGACGAGAGGAGGACGAGTAGGTAGAGACCATCGAGGTAGCAAGCTCCTTTGCACGGCAGAACAACACCGGGCATCGGGGACAGAGTTACCGCCGTCTCGGCGGGACCCGGCCGTCCGTTACCGACGTTCAGGCGTCACGACCCGCGGAGAGTACCTGCTCCGCCGCCGAGCGCCAGGGGTCCTCTGCGCGGCTCGGCAGGGCACTCGGGACGTCCGTTGATCGCCTATATGACCTGCGATGTCCTGCCGTGTGCGCCGGTGGCTCAGAACCCGAGGCCGTTGGCGAGGTGCCCAACCTCACCCAGCACGCCGCCAACCAGGTGACCGCTCGGCGGGCTGTCCTCGGTGCGCGGAGTAGCGGCGGGCTGGACGACCGAACGGTAGCCGCCGGATGCGTGTGACGGCGAGGCCGGACCCCAGGCCGGCGTGGCGCCGGGCGCCGGGCCGACCTGGGGAGCGGACTGCACCGGCGCCCGCCGTACCGGCAGTTGGCTCAGCGGTGTGCTCCAGGTCGGCGCGGCGCCCCGACTCCAGGCGGTCGGCTGGCCCGGGGCTGATGGCGCAGCGGTGGCGACCGTGGGGCTGGGGCCGGTCTCGGGCTGCGAGTGAGCGCCGCTCCCGCCGGGCGAGGCCGGCGTGCCCGGATCGGAGACCGCGGGCGCCGGGGCCAGGTCGGTGCCCGGGAGCAGCGATCCTCCCTGCACCAACGCTGCGACGAACATCGCCGCGGATCCGGCGAACGCGGCGCCGAGCGTCCGTGATGTCGGCTGCCATGCCCGGTGGGCGGGTGACGAGTAGGTGGCGCTCATCGAGCCAGCACGCTCCTCTGCGTGGCAGAACAGCACCAAGCGTCAGCGAGACAATGTCACCGGAATGTCGGCCGTAACCTACGGTCCGTTACCTGCCCTGAGAGCGAAACCACATGCCGGTGTGAGCCCGCTCAGCGGCTGAGCGCGTCGTGCACGGCCTTGACCGTCGGGGCCACGGTCGCCCGCGGTCCCACCTTGTCCTGCACGGCGTCCAGCGTCTTGAGCCCGTCACCTGTGATGAGCAACACGGTCTCGGCGTCCGGGTCGAGCTGCCCGGTCTCGATCAACTTCTTCGCGCACGCCACGGTCACACCGCCCGCGGTCTCGGCGAAGATGCCCTCGGTGCGGGCCAGCAACCGGATGCCGTCCACGACCTGCGCGTCCGTGACGTCCTCGATGGCGCCGCCGGTGCGCCGCACCGTGTCCAGCACGTACGGACCGTCGGCGGGCGCGCCGATCGCCAGCGACCGGGCGATCGTGTCCGGCCGGACCGGGGCCACCACGTCCCGGTCGGCCTTGAACGCGGCCGACACCGGCGAGCACCCGGTGGCCTGGGCGCCGAACACCCGGTACGAGGTGGGCTCCACCAGGTCCAGGTCGCTGAACTCGCGGAAACCCTTGTCCACCTTGGTGAGCTGCGAGCCGGAGGCGATCGGCACCACCACCTGCTCGGGCAGCCGCCAGCCGAGCTGCTCGGCGACCTCGTAGCCCAGCGTCTTGGACCCCTCGGCGTAGTACGGCCGGACGTTGACGTTGACGAACGCCCAGTCCTCGTGGTCCGCCGCGAGCTGGGTGGCCAGCCGGTTCACGTCGTCGTAGTTGCCGTCCACGGCGATCAGCGCGCCGTCGTACACCGCGGTGGTGAGCACCTTCGCCCGCTCCAGGGACGACGGGATGAGCACGACGGACTCCCACCCGGCCCGGGCGGCAGCGGCGGCCACCGCGTTGGCCAGGTTCCCGGTCGACGGGCAGGCCAGCACCTGGAAGCCGAGCTCACGGGCGGCGGCCAGCGCGACCGCGACCACCCGGTCCTTGAACGAATGCGTCGGGTTGCCGGTGTCGTCCTTGACCCACAGGGTGCGCACGCCGAGCGCGGCGGCGAGCCGGTCGGCGCGGATCAGCCGGGTCATGCCGGGCTCGGTGTTGGGGTGCGCGGTGACGTTGTCCGGCACCGGCAGCAGCGCGCGGTAGCGCCAGATCGACTGCGGCCCGGACTCGATGTCCTTGCGGGTCACGTCACCGAACTCGTAGCCCACTTCCAGTGGGCCGAAACACTGGGCGCAGGCGAACTCCGCGGCCAGTTCGGTCCGGGCGCCGCACTCGCGGCACACCAGGTGGCGGGCCGGGCCCAGGTTCAGGGCAGAGGTGGTCCGGGCATCGATAGTGCCGGTCATCGCGAGGTTCTCCTCATCTCTCCCGCTTCGCGGGTCGGAATTGGCACCGTGAACGCTGGTGCCTCGCGGTTCGAGACAAGCAGGTAAACCAGCGTCGGTTGCCGGGGCTTCAACGGGCCGATCCCTCTGCCCCTCTGGATGAGCTGTATGCAGTTCTGGATGCTCACCGTACGGCAGCCGGCGGACGCCGCCCAACCCGGGGTCCACCATGCGGGAGGGCGCGGCGGCGCCGCGGCAGCGTCGGGGTGTGGTGCGAGGATGGCCCGGTGAGCACCCCCGCGGCCCCGCTGCACCTCATCCTCGGCGAGGAAGAACTGCTGGTGGAACGCGCTGCGCAGGCTGCGGTGGACGCCGCGCTGCAGGCCGACCCGCACGCCGACGTGAGCCGGGCGCGCACCGCGGAGCTGGCTCCCGGCGAGCTCGCCGAGATGCTGAGCCCGTCGCTGTTCGCCGAGGGCCGGGTCGTCGTGCTACAGGGTGCCCACGAGGGTGGCAAGGACATCGCGGACGCGGTGCTGGACCACGCCCGCGATCTCGCCGACGGCGTCGTGCTCGTGGTGGTGCACGCGGGCGGCGCGCGGGGCAAGGCGCTGGCCGAGGGGCTGCGCGCGGCGGGCGCGGTGGTGACCGAGTGCCCCCGGGTGACCCGCTTCGAGGAACGCGGCAACTTCGTGCGCGAGGAGGTCCGCTCCGCCGGTGGGCGGATCACCACCGGCGCGGTGACCGCACTGCTCGACGCGATCGGCTCGGACCTGCGGGAGCTCGCGTCCGCGGCCGGGCAGCTGACCAGCGACACCGGCGGCTCGGTGGACGAGGTCGCGGTGCGCCGCTATCACCGTGGCCGCGCCGAGGTCACCGGGTTCTCCGTCGCGGAGAAGGTCATGACCGGCGACCGGGCGGGCGCGCTGGAGACGTTGCGGTGGGCGATGCAGCTCGGGGTGCCCCATGTGCTGGTCGCCGACGCGCTCGCGGACGCGGTGCGCACCGTGGCCAGGGTGAGCGCGTTCGGCCGCGGCGACCCCTACAGGATGGCGAGCACGCTGGGGATGCCGCCGTGGAAGGTCAAGAAGGCGATGGCGCAGTCCCGGGGCTGGGAGCGCGCCGGGCTGGCTGCGGCGATGCAGGTGGTCGCCGGGGTGAACGCGGACGTCAAGGGCGTGGCGGCGGACGCCGAGTACGCCCTGGAACGCGCGGTGCTCGCGTTGTGCGCCGCGCGCCGCCACTGAGTTTGGTGCGCCTGAGTTGGTGCGCCGCGCGCCGCCACCGGGCCGAGCCGGCCGACCAGGAACCGGTCAGAGCTCGTTGGCCCGCTTGGCCATCGCGGACTTGCGGTTCGCCGCCTGGTTGGCGTGGATGACGCCCTTGCTCGCGGCCTTGTCCAGCTGACGACCCGCGGTGCGCAGCGAGACGAGAGCCTTCTCCTTCTCCCCGGCGTCGGCGGCCTCGCGGAACCGGCGGACCGCGGTCTTCAGCGCCGACTTGACGGACTTGTTCCGCTGCCGCGCCTTCTCATTCTGGCGGATCCGCTTGAGCTGCGACTTGATGTTGGCCACGCATCTACCTTCGATCGCTTACGGGAAGGACGTGCCGTACACCGGCACGGCCGCCGATCCTATCAGCAGGCCCGCCGACCACCCAAAACGCGCCCGCCGCGGTGCCGTGACCGCAGCGCGTGCAACCGGTATGACAGGCACATGGACGTGCTCAGCAGCCGCATTCTGCTCCGTCCCGCCGACCCGGAGCGGACCACCGCCTTCTATCGCGACGTGCTGGGCCTCGCGATACACCGCGAGTTCCCCGGCGGCACCGTCTTCTTCCTCGGTGGCGGGTTCCTCGAGGTGTCCGCGCAGTCCGAGGCAGGTCCCGGTGCCGGGACCGCGGTGTGGCTGCAGGTCCGGGACCTGGCCGACGTCGCCGCGGAACTCAGCCTGCGCGGTGTCCCGATCCTCCAGGGGCCGCGGCGCGAACCCTGGGGGCTCGACGAGATGTGGATCGCCGACCCGGACGGTGTCCGGATCGTCCTCGTCGAGGTGCCCCCCGAGCACCCGCTGCGACGCGACCAGCGGCCGGCGAGCTGAGCGGGCCGCCGGGTCGACCACCCGAAAGACGCCAGAAGACGCCCAGAAGACGAGCCGCCGGAAGGTCGCTAGAAGACGCGGTAGGGCAGGAATTTCCCGTCCAGCACCAGGCGCACCCGGTCGCCCTTCGGGTCCTCGTGGCGTTCGAAGGACAGCTCGAAGTCGATGGCGCTCATGATGCCGTCGCCGAACTCCTCGCGGATCAGCTCGGCCAGGGTGCTGCCGTAGACCTGCACGACCTCCTGCAGCCGGTAGACCACCGGCTCGCTGGTGTCGACCACGTCCGCACCGCGAACCGGCGGCAGTTGCAGTGCGGTCACGGTCTCGCTGTCGAGCTCCAGCAGGTGGCCGAGCGCGGCGGCCTGGCGGGCGTTCAGCGGCTGCTGACCGAGGACGGCGGAGGTGCTCCACACCAGTGACTGGCCCAGCGTCTCGGCGATCTTCGTCCAGGGCACCTGCAGGCGGCGCTTGGCGGCCAGTGCCGCGGTCGCGGCGTCCTGCCGTCCTGGGGTGGGCAACGGTACGAAAGTCACAGCGAACTCCTCCGCGGTCGGGTCCTCATCCGCGATGATCCCGCCGAGCGTGGACCCGGTCACGACGCTCTGAGCGAACGCGCGCTCCGACGGGTGCGACGTGGTGGGGTGCGGCAGCGGTCGGCCGGTCAGGGACGGGTCGCGAAGAGCTCCAGCTTCAGCTCGCCCCGCTGCCGGGGCCGGTACTGGGCGCACACCTCGGCGAACCCCGCGGCGCGCGCCTCCTCGGCGAGGGCCTGCGGCGCCACGTCGAACACCTGTTTGTGCACGGTCACCACGAGGCGCCCGCCCGGTCGCAGCACCCTGGCCAACTCGGCGAATCCGGCGGGCCGGTCCCACAGCATGATGTTGTTCACCGAGATCACCGCGTCCACCGACGCGCGGTCGCGGCCGGTCCGCTCGGCGGTACCGGCGGCCAGCTCGACCACACCCTGGGCGACCAGCGACGCGCAGCGCGCGGTCGCCATGTCGCGCATCACCGCGGAGGGGTCGATGCCCAGCACGTGGCCCTTCGGCCCGACCTCCTCGGCCGCCAGGCGCAGCCCCAGACCGGGGCCCGGTCCGACCTCCAGCACCCGCTCGCCCGCTGCGAGCCCGGCGCGCTCCACAGCCCAGCGCTCCTGCTCCCCGTTGCCGAGGGCCATCAACGTCCCGCCGAGCTTGCCGAGCAGCCCGCGCGGATGGCCGAAACCGGCGTCCAGCGCTTTCATCACCACGTCGTTCATGGCGTCCAGCACACCACGGTGACGGCGTGCCGCCATCGGGGTTCCACCCGGAGATCACCCGGTGCCAGCAGGCCTGCCTGGCACTGCGCCGCCAGGGCGGCCCGTCCGGCGTGCAACCATGAACTGATCCCCTGCTGCCTCTGAGGACTGCTGAGTGACCACGTTCGCCGACAAGACGTTCACCGATCCGAGCCGGATCCGGAACTTCTGCATCATCGCGCACATCGACCACGGCAAGTCGACCCTGGCCGACCGCATGCTGCAGTACACCGGCGTGCTCGGCGACCGCCAGTACCGGGCGCAGTACCTGGACCGGATGGACATCGAGCGCGAACGCGGCATCACCATCAAGGCGCAGAACGTGCGGCTGCCCTGGCAGGTCGGCGGCGTCGACCACGTGCTGCACCTGATCGACACCCCTGGCCACGTCGACTTCACCTACGAGGTGTCCCGCGCGCTGGAGGCGTGTGAGGGCGCGATCCTGCTGGTGGACGCCGCGCAGGGGATCGAGGCGCAGACGCTGGCGAACCTCTACCTGGCGCTGGACAAGGACCTCACGATCATCCCGGTGCTCAACAAGATCGACCTGCCCGCCGCCGAGCCGGACCGCTACGCCGCGGAGCTGGCCCACATCATCGGCTGCGAGCCCGACGACGTGCTGCGGGTGAGCGCGAAGACCGGGGAGGGCGTGCGCGAGCTCCTGGACGTGGTGGTCCACCAGGTGCCCGCGCCGGTCGGGGACGCCGACGCCCCGCCCCGTGCGATGATCTTCGACTCGGTGTACGACTCGTACCGGGGCGTGGTCACCTACGTCCGGGTGGTCGACGGGCGGATCACCCCGCGCGAGCGCATCCGGATGATGTCCACGAACGCCACTCACGAGCTGCTCGAGGTCGGCATCATCTCGCCGGACCAGAAGCCGTCCGAGGGCCTCGGCGTCGGCGAGGTCGGCTACCTGATGACCGGGGTGAAGGACGTCCGGCAGTCCCGGGTCGGCGACACCGTCACCAGCGAGCGCAAGGGCGCCACCGAGCCGCTGGCCGGCTACCGCACGCCCCGGCCCATGGTGTTCGCCGGGCTGTACCCGATGGACGGTTCGGACTACCCGGACCTGCGGGAGGCACTCGACAAGCTGCAGCTCAACGACGCCGCGCTCACCTACGAGCCGGAGACCTCCGCCGCGCTGGGCTTCGGTTTCCGCGCCGGGTTCCTCGGGCTGCTGCACCTGGAGATCACCAGGGACCGGCTGGAACGGGAGTTCGGCCTGGACCTGATCTCCACCGCGCCGAACGTGGTCTACCGGGTGGTGTCCGAGGAGGGCGACGAGCAGATCGTCACCAACCCGTCGGACTGGCCCGTGGGCAAGATCGCCGAGGTGCACGAGCCGGTGGTGAAGTGCACCGTCATCGCGCCCGCGGAGTTCATCGGCACGATCATGGAGCTGTGCCAGGGGCGGCGCGGCACCCTGCAGGGGATGGACTACCTCTCCGAGTCGCGGGTCGAACTGCGCTACACCATGCCGATGGCCGAGATCGTGTTCGACTTCTTCGACGCACTGAAGTCCCGCACCCGCGGCTACGCGTCGATGGACTACGAGGAAGCGGGCGAGCAGACCGCCGACCTGGTCAAGGTGGACATCCTGCTGCAGGGCGAGCCGGTGGACGCGTTCTCCGCGATCGTGCACCGCGAGGCCGCCTACGGCTACGGCACGTCGATGACGGCCAAGCTGCGCGAGCTGATCCCGCGCCAGCAGTTCGAGGTCCCGATCCAGGCGGCGATCGGCTCGCGGATCATCGCCCGCGAGACCATCAGGGCGATCCGCAAGGACGTGCTCGCCAAGTGCTACGGCGGTGACATCACCCGTAAGCGCAAGCTGCTGGAGAAGCAGAAGGAAGGCAAGAAGCGGATGAAGACCATCGGCCGGGTCGAGGTTCCGCAGGAGGCCTTCGTGGCCGCGCTGTCCACCGACGACTCGGCCAAGTCGGGCAAGAAGTAGCACGCTCCCACCTGCTCGGCGCAGCGCCGGACCCGCCAGAGTGGGCAGTGGCGCCGGGCCGGCAGCGGCAGGTCCGGTCCGGGCCCCTGTGGTCACGTGGTCGCCGCCGAGCCGGTGCGCGAGTACTGCCGCGTTGTAGCCGGTGCCGGTGCCGATCTCTAGCACGCGGTCCCCCGGTTCGGCGTTGAGCCACGGCCAGCAGGAGATTCGTGGGTCTCGGCACGATCTTGATCGTGCGGGATCACCACGGGCATGGCTTTGACACTGTGCTAAGGCATGGATGATCTTGTGCTAGTTCACGCTCTGTGAATTCCGAATGCCGAAGCGGTTGCACAGGCTGTCTAACTCCCAGACCCGACGCCGTGCCCGGTGATCGAGGTCAACGAGAACCTCGCGGGCGACGGGGACGTTTCGAATGCCCTGGGGCGCGCTCCGGTCGGCCATGTCCAGGTGTCGCAGCGCCTCGCCGTCGCGGGCACCATCAGCCTGCGCATAGCCGCGAGCAAGATTGAAATGTAGTACGCAACGCCGGTTCGGGGAGTTGAGCGTGTCGAGCAGTCGGGGTACGTCGTCGCTGACTCTCTCGACAGCAGCCACGCCCCGGCCGAGTTCGACAGCGACCTCTAGTCCCCACGCCGCTACTGTCCTGAGTCGTTAGTTCGTTACATAATGCTGGTAGTCTTGGGGGATGGCTGAGCGGGGACGCCCGAAGGCGCCGTTGATCTTGACTGAGGACGAGCGGGAGACGCTGGTGCGCTGGGCGCGGCGGCGTAAGAGCGCGCAGGCGTTGGCGTTGCGGGCGCGGATCATGCTGGCGTGCGCGGAGGGGGCGACGAACAAGGACGTGGCCGTGTCCTTGGGGATTCGGCCGCAGACGGTGACCAAATGGCGGGGGCGGTTCGTGCGGGACCGGCTGGCCGGGCTTGCGGACGAGCCGCGCCCGGGGGCGCCCCGCAAGATCACCGATGAGCAGGTGGAGCTGGTGATCGTCAAGACGTTGGAGGAGGCGCCGACCGGCGGGGACACGCACTGGTCGACCCGGTCGATGGCCACGGCCGCTGGGCTCAACCAGACGGCGGTCTCCCGGATCTGGCGGGCGTTCGGGCTCAAGCCGCACCTGGTCCAGACCTGGAAGCTGTCCACGGACCCGCAGTTCATCGACAAGGTCCGCGACGTGGTCGGCTTGTACCTCGACCCGCCGGACAAGGCGCTTGTCCTCGCGGTCGACGAGAAATCCCAGATGCAGGCGCTGGACCGCACCGCCCCGGTGCTGCCGATGATGCCCGCCGTGCCCGGCCGGCAGACCCACGACTACGTCCGGCACGGCACCACCAGCCTGTTCGCCGCCCTGGACATCGCCACCGGCAAGGTCATCGGCGCGCACCTCCACCGGCACCGCCACCAGGAGTTCCTCCGCTTCCTCAAGACCATCGACAAGGCGACCCCGGCCGAGCTGGACCTGCACCTGATCTGCGACAACTACGCCACCCACAAGACCCCCGAGGTCCGCAGGTGGCTGGCCGCCCACCCCCGCTTCCACCTGCACTTCACCCCCACCAGCGGCTCCTGGCTCAACCTCGTGGAACGCTGGTTCGCCGAGCTGACCAACCGCAAGCTGCGCCGCTCCACCCACCGCAGCGTCGCCGAACTCGAAGCCGACGTCCACGCCTGGATCGATGCCTGGAACGCCGACCCACGCCCGTTCGTGTGGACCAAGACCGCCGACCAGATCCTGGACAACCTCGCCAGCTACTGTACCCGAATTAGCCACCTAATTAACGACTCGGGACACTACCTGGGCGGGGCCGAAATGCATCCGCAACGCATTGCGTTCGCCGGTGGCCGCAGCCAGGGCTGCGGCTTCAGCGAGGTGGGTGTCGGCGTCGCCGCCGCGACCTTGCTGGGCGTCGTGCCAGGCACTGGTCAAGTGCAGCACGCCAGCGGCTTCGGCTGGGCCGGTGTCGGCCGCAGCGGGGTCGGCTAGGGGCGTAAGGGCGGCGAGCTCCTGGTTTAAGACGTCAGCGACCCGTCGGCGGGCGCCAATCCAGGTCAACCCGAGGGCACGCTGTACCGCGAGTTGGGCGGTCAACGCTGGGTCGCCGAGAGCGCTGGCGGCGTCGTAACCGCGACGGGCCGTCTGTATGGCCAACTCTGGGCGGCCGAGATGGCGCGCGGTGGCGGTCGCGACCATGCATGCTTCTGCGAGCGCGGCGAGCGCGGTCCGGCGGTTGTCGGTGCTGTCGGTGGCGGCCACCACGTGAAGCTCTGCGAGCAGCGCGCCCATATCCCGCACAGCGAGAGAGAATCTGGCTTCATCGAGGAACGCGTTTGCCTGCGCGACCGCCGTGGCTAGTTGGGCGACAGGCCGCGCCTGCAGGTCTGGCGGGTCATCGAGCTTGTATTCGTAGACGGCCAGCGCAATGCCGGGCAGCGCGGCTGCGGCATCGGCGTCCGCTCTGTCCGCTGGGAGGTACGGCTGGCCGGTCAGGTCCACCACCGCGCAACCGAGCGCCTCGGCGAGGTCGTCGAGCAAGCCACGCCGGTTGAAGCCGCGCAGGCCGCGCTCCAACACCGACAGGTACGAGGTGGAAATCCCCGCCAGCCCGGCAGCCACGTCCAGGCTCAGCCCGCGACGCCGCCGCACCATCCGAACGCGCTGGCCGATCGTGCGTGCTTCCTCGTCGTCCATCGGCACCCACCCATTCCACCGAGGTCAGGCCACCTTCACCGATGCGCCCCGGGGAGCGACCCCGGGGCGGCACACAACGTCGGTGAGAGGAGGTACCACCAAGGCTACGTGTCACCCCGCGTTGCACCGGCCCCGGCCGACGCCCCGGGCGTGGGGAAACCGTGGGGAACAGACCTCCGTACCGTGCTCAGCGGTAACCGCGTAGGTCAATATTCGCAGGTCACAAGCCCGGTCCGCGTTCTGGATGCAGACTGCGGTTATTCAGCCCGCAATAGCAGCAGTCTGCATCCAGAACGCGATGTGAAACGCGACGGGGCGGGGTTCAGTGGGTGAAGACGATCTTGCCGGCGGTTTCGCCGTCGAGCATGGACTTGAAGCCCTGCTCGGCGTCGGTCATGGGCAATTCGGTGCCGATCTGCGGGCGGATGCCGGTGACGTCGAGGAAGGACAGCAGGTCGGCCAGCTCCTGGCGGGTGCCCATGGTGGAGCCGACCATCCGCAGCTGCAGGAAGAACAGCCGTTGCAGCTCGGCCTTGT
>DASXOL010000095.1:0-11998 GCA_036494295.1 Pseudonocardiaceae bacterium | reverse complement strand
CTCGGCCTGCAGGCCGAGCGCGATGGTGGCGGCGTTCATGCCGGACACGCCGGCGCCGAGGACGACCACCTTGCCCGCGGGCACGCCGGAGACGCCGCCGAGCAGGACCCCGCGTCCGCCCTGGGTCCGCTCCAGGCAGTGCGCACCCACCTGGGGCGCCATCCGGCCCGCCACCTCGCTCATCGGTGCGAGCAGCGGAAGGGAGCCGTCCGGCAGCTGCACGGTCTCGTAGGCGACGGCGTCGATCCCCGAGTCCACCAGGGCGGTGGTGCATTCCTGCGACGCGGCCAGGTGCAGGTAGGTGAACAGCGTCTGGCCCTTGCGCATCCGGTGGTATTCCTCGGGAATCGGCTCCTTGACCTTGAGCACGGTCTCGGACTGGTCCCACAGCTCGTCGGCGTCGGGCACGATGCGGGCGCCCGCGTCCACGTAGTCGGCGTCGGCGAAGGAGCACCCCAGGCCGGCTTCCTGCTCCACCAGGACGTCGTGCCCACGCCGGGTGAGCTCGAGCACCCCGGGCGGGGTCAGCGCGACGCGGTACTCGTGGTTCTTCAACTCGCGGGGTACACCGATCTTCACGGCGTGGCCTCCTCCAGGGACAACCCGCCGGGTCTCGGTCGGGTGCCGGGAAGCCTAGCGATGGGCGGGAGCCACCGGCAGCGGATCAGGAGGGTGCCTCTGCGCACGGTTGATGACTGTTGCCGAAACCCCGCCCTGCGGAGATCAACAGCACTACGCCGCCGGGGATGAGCAGTCCGTCGAACCCACTCCCGACGAGGACCGGCCGGGGCAGGGCGCGCAGCGTCCGCCGGACGGCTCAGCGCCGCCGGAACCGGGTGGAGCGGTCCGGCCACGGCGCGTCCACCGGGCGCGGTTCGGCGACGCCGGACAGCACGGCCTGCACGGCGAGCAACCCGGCGACACTGGCCGCGTTGACGATCTCCCCGGCCAGTGCCTGGCGCACCGCGTCCAGCAAGGGGAGGCGGACCACTTCCAGATCGGCCTCCTCGTCGCCGTCCACCGCAGGGCGGCCGACCTCGGTCAGGCCGCGGGCCAGGAAGACCCGCACCGCCTCGTCGCTGAAACCGGGCGAGGGCGTCAGGTCGACCAGCACCGACCAGTCCCGGGCGGTGCAGCCGATCTCCTCCACCAGTTCGCGCTGCGCGGTGGTCACCGGCGCCTCGCCGTCGGCGTCGAGCAGGCCGGCGGGCAGCTCCCGCAACCGGCGGCCGACCGGGTGGCGGTACTGGTCGATCATCACCACCGAGCCGTCGTCGTCCAGCGGCAGGATGGCGACGGCCCCCTGGTGCTCGACGACCTCGCGCACCGCGATCCGCCCACCGGGCATCACCACGCGGTCCCTGCGCAGCGCGAGGATCCGTCCGCGATAGACGGTCTCGCTGTCGGTCACGGCGAAGTCGTGGCGAGCGCTCACGCGGCTACCCTGCCCGATTCGGCAGCTCGACCGGCAACCGGTCGGCGGCCCGGTAGTCCAGCGCCGCGCGGACGAACGCGGCGAACAGCGGATGCGGCCTGGTCGGCCTGCTCATCAGTTCGGGGTGCGCCTGGGTGCCCACGAAAAACGGGTGGCGGGAGGGGGACAGCTCGACGAACTCGACCAGATGCCCGTCCGGTGAGGTCCCGCTGAACACCAGGCCCGCACCGGAGAGCTTGTCCCGGTAGGCGTTGTTCACCTCGTAGCGGTGCCGGTGCCGCTCCGACACCTCGGTGGCGCCGTACGCCCTGGCCACCACCGAGCCCTTGGTCAGCGTCGCCGGGTAGGCGCCCAGCCGCATGGTGCCGCCCATGTCGCGCTGCCCGGCGACGACGTCGGTCTGGTCGGCCATCGTGGAGATCACCGCATGCGGGGTCGCCTCGTCGAACTCGGCGGATCCCGCGTCCTGCAGACCGGCCAGGTTCCTGGCCGCCTCGATCACCATGCACTGCAGCCCGAGGCAGAGCCCCAGCACGGGGATGCCGCGCACCCGGGCGTGGTGGATGGCGCCGATCTTGCCCTCGATGCCGCGCACACCGAAGCCGCCGGGCACCAGCACGCCGTCGACGCCGTGCAGCGCGGCCTCGGCGCCGGCAGCTGTCTCGCACTCGTCGGAGGGCACCCAGCGGATCTCGACCCTGGCGTGATGGGCGAACCCACCCGCACGCAGCGCCTCGGTCACCGACAGGTAGGCGTCCGGCAGGTCGACGTACTTGCCCACCAGCGCGATCCGCACCGTCTCCGCCGGGTTGTGCACCCGGTTCAGCAGATCGCCCCAGACCGTCCAGTCCACGTCGCGGAACGGCAGGCCCAGCCTGCGGACCACGTAGGCGTCGAGCCCCTCGGAGTGCAGCACCTTGGGGATGTCGTAGATGGACGGCGCGTCCGGCGCCGCGACCACCCCGTCGGTGTCGACGTCGGACATCAGCGCGATCTTGCGTTTGAGCGCCTCGGGGATCTCCCGGTCGGCCCGGCAGACCAGCGCGTCGGGCTGGATACCGATGTTGCGCAGGGTCGCGACCGAGTGCTGGGTCGGCTTGGTCTTCAGTTCGCCGGACGGCGCCAGGTAGGGCACCAGCGAGACGTGCAGGAACAGCACGTTGTCCCGTCCGACATCGTGGCGGACCTGGCGGGCCGCCTCCAGGAAGGGCAGCGACTCGATGTCGCCGACCGTGCCGCCGATCTCGGTGATCACCACGTCCGGGGCCCTGCCGTCGTCGCCGGGCTCGGACATCGCCAGGATCCTGGACTTGATCTCGTCGGTGATGTGCGGAATGACCTGGACCGTGTCGCCGAGGTACTCGCCCCGGCGTTCCTTGGCGATGACCGCCGAGTAGATCTGCCCGGTGGTGACGTTGGCGATCCCGGCGAGGTCGCGGTCCAGGAACCGCTCGTAGTGCCCGATGTCCAGGTCGGTCTCGGCGCCGTCCTCGGTGACGAACACCTCGCCGTGCTGGAACGGGTTCATCGTCCCCGGATCGACGTTGAGGTAGGGATCCAGCTTCTGCATGGTGACCCGCAGGCCGCGGGCGGTGAGCAGTTGGCCGAGGCTGGAGGCGGTGAGCCCCTTGCCCAGTGAGGAGGCGACGCCCCCCGTGACGAACAGGTACCTGGTTGGGCGAACGTGCGCCACCTTGACCCTCTCCCGTGGTCCGAACCGGCCATCACCGCTGACGGCCGGGTTGCACTGCGATTGGCGGCGGGCCGCCGACCACGGAGCTTCACGGTAACACCGGCACCGAATATCCCGTTGACCGGCTCGCCCGATTCTCAGCCACGGATCCCGGGTGCCACGCTCTGTGCGTTGCCCGCGGTGCCGTAGCGCCCGGCACTGCCCTGGGCCTGTTCGGCCAGCGCCAGCACGGTCACCACCCGGCCCGCCGCGCTGCCGACGTCGTCGACCGTGGACAGGACCGAGGTCGCGGCGGTGTCGGCGCGCACCACGCCGACCGGCCCGTCGGCGCCCGCGGATCCCGGCCTGCCCGCGAGCACCGCGCCCGCCCCGGAGCGGTCCAGCTGGGTCGCGAACCGGGCCACGATGCCCGCGCGGTCCCCGCTGCTGTCGCCCTGTGCGGCTCCTCCGGTGAGCACCACGGCGAGTTGCGCGGGCTGGATCGCCTTGCCCATCCGGATGAAGCCGCCGTCGTCGAGGCCCGCCAGCACCGCGGCGGTCTCCGCGTCGGTGGCCTGCGCCTTGCCGGTGTGCGGGTCGGTGAGCAGCAGCGCGCCGAGCAGCCCGCCGCTCAGCGTCCCGGCGTCGGCGGCGGTCGGCAGCCGCACCCCGGCCGGGAGCAACCGGGCGGTGAGCGCGCTCAGCTGGTCGGATCGGGCCGGATCGCTGAACGCCTCGGTCAGCTGCAGCTCCCCGGTGACGGTCGCGCCCGCGTAGCCCAGCAGCGCGACGATCGCGTCGCGGTCGGCCGGGTCGGCGTCGGCGGTGGTGACCAGCGCGACGGTGCGGCCCTGGAGTGCGTCGCGGACCACCCGCGGGCCGACGGCGGTCCCGAAGGCGTCCGCGTCGATCAGCTGCGCGCGCAGGCCGTTGGCCTGGGCCCGCAGATCGGTCACCTGGCGGCCGAGCTGGTCGCGGTCGGAGCTGAGCCCGGAGAGCAGCCGGTCGCTGATCGCGGTGGAACCGAGCACCACTCCCACGGCGAGCGCGAGGAAGAACACCGAGATGCTGATCACGTGATACCGCACGGAGATCATGCGGCTACACCTGTGCCCTGAGCCGGCCCAGGAGTTCCCGCCAGGTGTCCCCGAGCAGGTGGGCGTAGTCAGCTCCGACCCCGGAGACCAGCACCGCGACGAGGATGGCGAGCAGCGCGGCCAGCACGACCAGCAGCATCGCCCCTGCCGACACCCGGCCGCGGTACAGGGCGGCGACCGCCCTGCCGTCCACCACCTTCCCGCCCAGGCGCAGCCGGGTGAGCATCGTCGACGGGTTCGACCCGGACCGCCCGCGGTCGAGGAACTCGTGCAGGGTGGCCTGGAAGCCGACGGTGATCACCAGCCTGGCACCGTGCGCCTCGGCCAGCAGCAGGGCGAGGTCCTCCGGATTGCACATCGAGCGGAAGCTGACCGCGTCGATCGCCAGGTCCTGTATCTGCTCCAGCCCCGGCGCGTGCCCGTCGGGGTGCGCGGGCACCACGAACTCCGCACCGCATTTGAGCGTTCCAGCCTCGACATGGTTCGGGTCACCCACGATGAGGTGCGGCGGGTGGCCGGCGGCCATCAGCGTGTCCGCACCCGCCTCGACGCCGATGAGCACCGGCTGGTACTCGCGGATGAAGCGCTTGAGCGCGGTCAGGTCGGCGTCGTGGTCGTAGCCCGCGGCCACCACCAGCACCTCGCGGTCCTGGATCGGGACGTCGACGTCCGGCACCCCGACGCCGTCGATGATCAGCGATCGCTCGTGGCGGAGGAACTCGATGGTGTTCGCCGAGAAGGCCTCGAGCTGGGCGGCCAGGCCGGACTTCGCCTCGATCATGAGGTCCGCGATCGAGTTGGCACTCTGCTCGGTGCCCCTGGCGAGCTCCTTCTCCTTGGCATAGATCACGCCCTCGTGCAGCCGCAGGCGGGTGCCCTCCTTGATCCGCAGCACGCTGCCGTCGACCCGGTCGACCAGTGCGACACCGGCGGCGATGAGGGCCTCCGGACCCAGGTTCGGGAACCGGCCGGAGATCGACGGCGCCGCGTTGACGACGCCGACCACCCCGGCGGCGACCAGCGCGTCGGCCGTCCTGCGGTCCAGGTCGACCTGGTCGAACACCGCGATGTCGCCATCGCTCACCCGGCGCAGCAGCACGTCGACGCGGCGGTCCACGCGGGCGATGCCGATCACACCGGGCAGCTCGTGACGCGAGCGCCTGAGCATGCCGGGGATCTTCATGTCGGCGATGGTGGCAACCGTGCCGAGGGCCGTGGCGCAGCCACGCCGGTCCGGGCGGCAGGGTCGCCCCTTCGGGTGGGCGGTTCAGCCCACCGGTGCGGGTGGGCGGCTCAGCCCGCCTTGCGGCGCCGCGGCCGCTTGTCCGCTTCGGCGGCCGCCAGCAGCTCCTCCGCGTGCGCGCGGCCGGTGTCGGTGTCGGCCAGCCCGGCGAGCATCCTGGCCAGCTCCCCCACCCTGGCGGATCGGTCGAGCTCCCGGACCCCGCTGCGGGTCAGTCCCGTCTTGTACGTCGCCTTGTCCACCACGAGATGGCGGTCCGCGTAGGCGGCGACCTGCGGCAGGTGGGTCACGACGACCACCTGGTGGCTTCGCGCCAGCCGGGCCAGCCTGCGCCCGATCTCCACCGCGGCCCGACCGCCGACGCCCGCGTCGACCTCGTCGAACACCATGGTCGGCACCGGATCGGCGTCGGCGAGGACCACTTCCAGCGCGAGCATCACCCGGGAGAGCTCGCCGCCGGATGCGCCCTTCTGCACCGCCAGCGGCCCGGCACCGGGATGCGGCGCGAGGCGCAGCTCGACCTCGTCCACGCCGTCCGGGCCGGCCCGCAGCTGCCGGCCGCCGACCAGCAGCCCGGCACCGTCACCCGTCGCGGCTCCGTCAGGGGCCACCGACGGCGACACGGTGACCGACAGCTCCGCCTGGCCCATCGCCAGTCCGGCCAGCTCCGCCGTCACGGCCTCGCCCAGCGTCCGGCCCGCCGTCTGCCGCGCGGCGGTGAGCTCGGCGGCATGCCCGGCGAGCTCATCCGCGAGCTCGTCGCGCCGCGCGGTCAGTGCCGCGATGGCCTCCTCCGAGGTGTCCAGTCCGGTCAGTCGCCCGCGGGCCTGGTCGGCCCAGGCCAGCACGCCGTCGACGTCCGCGGCGTACTTGCGGGTGAGCTGTTTCAGCTCGGCCTGCCTGGCCAGTACCTGCTCCAGCCGCGCCGGGTCGGCGTCGAGGTCGGTGAGATAGCTGCTGAGCTCGGTGCCGACGTCCGCGAGCAGCGCGGCGGCCTCCTCGGCCCGGGGGGCCAGCGCCTGCAGCACCGGATCCTCCGCGCTCTGCAGCCTGCGACGCGCCTCGCTGACCAGGTCGACCGCGCTGGGCTGGTCGAGATCGGCGTCCGGCGCACCGGCGATCGCGGTCTGCGCGACCGTAGCGGTCTCCCGCAGCTGATCGGCGTCGGCGAGCCTGCGGGCCTCGGCGACCAGCTCGACGTCCTCCCCTGGTTGCGGGTTCACCGCGGTGATCTCCGCCAGGCCGTGCCCGAGCAGGTCCGCTTCCCTGGCCAGCTCCCTGGACCGGTCCCGCCGCTCCTGGAGCTCGGTGCAGCACCGGAGCCACTCCTCCCGGACCCGCCGGTAGGCGCTCAACGGCTTGGCCACCGCGTCGCCCGCGAAGCGGTCCAGCACCGCGCGCTGCTCGCCGGCCCGCAGCAACCGCAGCTGGTCGTTCTGGCCGTGTACCGCCAGCATCCCGTCCGCGAGGTCGGCCAGCACGCCCGCGGGCACCGACCGGCCGCCCAGATGCGCCCGGGAGCGCCCGTCCGCGGTCACCGTACGGGTCGCGATCAGGCTGCCGTCCTCGTCGACGCGGGCACCCAGCTCGTCCGCCAGCACGGCTGCCGCGCTGCCCGCCGCCGGACGGAAGCGCCCCTCCACCACCGCGCGGTCCGCGCCGCTGCGGACCCGTGAGGCGTCCGCGCGGCCGCCGCTGAGCAGGTGCAGGCCGGTGACCACCATCGTCTTGCCTGCCCCGGTCTCACCGGTGATCACGGTCAGACCGGAGTGCAGGTCCAGGGTGGCCTCGTCGATCACACCGAGGCCCTCGATGCGCATCTCGGTGAGCACGGCCGCACCCTAGCGCGCCACACCCCCGCCAGGCGGGCGGACGCGGCGAGATCAGCGACGGATGTGGATGCGGGTCAGCGGGTCGACGGGTACCGGGCTCAGCACGACGGGCGCTGGGTGCGCTGCGGCGGGCCGCGCCAGCTCTGGACGGGCAGCTCGAACTTGCGCACCAGCCGATCGGTGAACGGGCGGTCGTTGAGACGCACCAGGCGGACCGGGATCGCGCCGCGCACCACCTCCACCCGCGCGCCCGCGGGCAGCTCGAAGGTGCGGCGTCCGTCGCAGCACAGCACCGAGGTGTGTCCGTAGGTGTCGGTCTCCACCGCCACCACCGAGTCCGGCGACACCACCAGCGGACGGGAGAACAGCGCGTGCGCGTTGCTGGGCACCACGACCAGGGCGTCCACGTCCGGCCACACCACCGGCCCTCCCGCGGAGAACGCGTAGGCGGTGGAGCCGGTCGGCGTCGCGCAGAGCACCCCGTCGCACCCGAATCCGGACACCGGCCGGTGGTCCACCTCGAGAACCACCTCGATGATCCGCTCCCGGTGGCTCTTCTCGACGCTCGCCTCGTTCAGCGCCCAGGTCTGCACCAGCGTGGTGCCGTTGCGGTAGGCCGTGATGTCGACGGTCATCCGCTCGTCCACGAGGTAGTCGCCCTCGATGATCGAGTTCACCGCCTCGTCGAGGGACTCGGGGTCGGCCTCGGCGAGAAACCCGACCCGCCCGAGGTTCACCCCCAGCAACGGGATGCCGCACGGCCTGGCCAGTTCGGCGGCGCGCAGCAGCGTCCCGTCGCCGCCGAAGACCAGCACCATCTCGGCGCCCACCGCCGCTTCGGGGCTGGTCGGCACCACTCGCCAGGTCACCGCGGAGCCGAGGCAGCCCGCCTCCTCGGCGAGCACGCGCACCCCGATGTCCGCGACCGCCAGCCGCTGGGCCACTTCCTCGACGGTGCGCAGGTTCTCCGGGTGGCCGGTGTGCACCACGAGCAGCACCTCGCGCCCTGCGCTCATCGCGGACCCTCCTGCACAGCGGCCTTGACCATGCTCTCGGCGTACTCGGCGCCGCGCCGCTGGTCGACGGAGCCGCGGCGCAGCCACAAGAAGTATTCGACGTTCCCGGACGGTCCGGGCAGCGGGCTGGCGGTGACGTCCACCACGGCAAGCCCCAGGTCGGTCGCCACCGAGACCACGTCGAGCACCGCCGCGGCCCGCAGCTCCGGATCGCGCACCACCCCGCCCGCGCCGAGCCGATCGCGGCCCACCTCGAACTGGGGCTTGACCATCGGCAGCAGGTCCCCGCCGTACTCCGTGCAGGCCACCAGCGCGGGCAGCACCAGACGCAGCGAGATGAACGACAGGTCAGCCACGGTGAGCTCGGCGGCCCCGCCGATGTCGCCGGCGGCGAGTGTCCGCACGTTCGTGCGGTCGTGCACCCGGACCCGCTCGTCGGTGCGCAGCCGCCACGCCAGCTGCCCGTAGCCGACGTCGACGGCCACCACCTCACGGGCGCCGCGGTGCAGCAGCACGTCGGTGAACCCGCCGGTGGACGCGCCCGCGTCCAGGCACCGCCGCCCCGCGACCGGCGGACCCCCGTCGGTCATCGCGTCCAGCGCACCGACCAGCTTGCGCGCACCGCGGGAGACCCACTCCGGGGTGTCCAGCTCCTTCACCAGCAGCGGGGTGTCCGCCGCGACGCCGGTGGCGGGTTTGGTGGCGCGGATGCCCCGCACCTGTACCCGGCCTTCGGCGACGAGTTCGGCGGCGTGCTCGCGCGAGCGGGCCAGACCACGCCGTACCAGCTCGGCGTCGAGCCGGGCCTTGCGGGCCACCTATACCTCGTCGATGCTCGACAACGCCGCGGTCAAGGCGTCGTGCACCGCGGCGAACCTGGCGACGTGCTCCGCGACCGGCAGTTCGTCGAGATCCTGCAGTCCCTCCAGCGCGGCGGCCATGCCGCGGTCGGGTACCGGTGGCTGCGACGTCATGGTGGCTCGTTCTCCTCAACCGCTCGGGTCTCACGCCACGCTACCGATGCGACCGGCCTACGTCGGACCGGACGGTCGGACGCCGGACAACGACACCACGGCCGGGCGAACGCCACGTCACTCGAGCAGCGCGCCCAGCCCGACCGCGTCCAGCGCCTTCGCGGCGTCGTCATCGGCAGCGCGAAGCTGCACCGGGCCCTCGCCCACGGCCCACCAGGCCGCACACAGTGTCCGCAGGGCATCGAGCGGATCGCCGGGCGTTCCGGTGCCTTTCAGAGACGTGCCTTTCAGTGCCGCGGTGCCCTTCAGGGTCACGGTGCCGTCGGAGACGGCGGCGTCCCACCCGGGCCGCGCAGCGATCCGGGCATCCGCGAGCTCCCCGCGCAGCACCTGGACGTCGGCACCGAGGAAAGTCGGACGCTGCGCAGGCGGCGCCGAGAGCAGTGCCGCCGGGTCGGCGACACCGCTCAGCACCGCCAGCGAATCCAACCCGGCGGCACGGGCACCGGCGATGTCGGTGTCGATGCGGTCACCCACCATCAACGGGCAGCGGGCGCCGACGCGCTGCACCGCGGCGTCGAGCAGCGGGCGCTCCGGCTTGCCCGCCACGGTCGGCGTCCGGTCGGTGGCCGCCACCAGCGCCGCGACCATCGCTCCGTTCCCGGGGAGCAAGCCGCGCTCGGTCGGCAGCGTGCGGTCCACGTTGGAGGCGATCCAGCGGGCGCCGCCCCGAATCGCGATGCACGCCTCGGCGAGCAGCGCCCACCCGGTCTGCGGCGAGTGGCCCTGCACCACGGCGACGGGCTGCTCGGTGGCCGTGCTCACCGGCCGGAGTCCGGCCTCCTCGACGGCCGCGACCAGCGCGGCACTGCCCACGACGAGTACCGCCGAGCCCGCAGGCAGCTCCGCGGACAGCAGCCCCACGGCCGCCTGCCCGCTGGTGAGCACGTCGTCCGGGTCCGCTTCGATCCCCAGCTCGCCGAGGTGTTCGGCCACCTCGTCGGGAGAACGGGAGGCGTTGTTGGTGATGAACTGCACGGCGATGTCGGCTTCGCGCAGCGCCGCCACGACGTCCGCAGCGCCCGGGACGGCATCTCTTCCCCGCACGACGGTGCCGTCGAGGTCAAGCAGAACCGCGTCGTATCCGTCCAGCAGGCCGCTCACTGGGAACCTCGCGTCTCACCCAACTCTGCGGCCCGTTCCGCAGCATCGGTGACATCCTCGTCGTCGGCATCGGCGGCGGCCAAGAACCACCGCACCGCTTCCTCTTCCCTGCCGGCCGCCGCCAAATTGTCCGCGTAGGCGTACAACAGACGGGCGCGCCAGGGCAGCGCTTCGCCCGATTCGAGGTCCGGTCCCTGTAATGCGACCACTGCCGCGTCGAACTGCCCCAGGTCACGGCGCGCACCCGCGGCCACGATTCTGAGCTCGACGGCTTCTTCGGTACCGAGTTCGCGAGCTTCTGGGCTCCGGGCGATCTCCAACGCCCGTTCCGGGCGCCCCAATGCACGCTCGCAGTCCGCGATCAGTGCGAGATGCCCGGGGCCACTGCCCAGTCGACGCGCGGCGCGCAATTCCGCGAGAGCTTCCGACCACTCCCCCGCGTGGTACGCCGCAACGCCATTCGCCTCCCGGACCGCGCCTACTCTGCTGGCCTTGCTGCGGGCGTAGCGGGCATGTGCCAGTGCCAGTTCAGGGTCGTCATCGAGCACCGTGCCTGCCGCCACGAGATGACCGCCGACCAGGTCGGCCAGTCCCTTCGGCAGGGTGAGCAGTTCCTTGCGCACCTCGCGGTCCAGCGCCGTCGGATCGATGTCCTCCGGCAGGTCCGGGCGGGGAACTCCGGAGTCCTCGCGACGCGGCGACGATCTGTCCCCGGCCTCGGGACGACCGCTCCGGCCACCCTCGCCGGCCGGGCGCCTGTCACCGGAACGCGCACCGGCCTGGCCGGACGACTGCTGGCCCTGCTGTCGCGCGGGCCGGTCCTCACCCCCGCTGGGGCGGCGTTCACCCGAGCTGGCACCGCCGCGACGATTCGCCTCCCCGCCGTGACGCTGCGCACCGGTTCGACGATCGCGGCCGCCCTGCGGTGCCCGATCACGATTGCGCTGAGCCGGGTCCGGACGACGCGGTCCGGACCCGTCATTGCCGCTTTTTTCGGGCCGCCCGTCCCTTTCCGGTCCTTCACCAAGACTGGGTTCGGCTGGCACCTGCGGAGATCCTCTCCGTGCTAAAACACCACACGGGGGCCCGGTGTGGGCCCCGCGTGTGGTGTGTGGGGTGGTGTTCGGCGGTGTCCTACTCTCCCACACCCTGGCGGGTGCAGTACCATCGGCGCTGGAGGGCTTAGCTTCCGGGTTCGGAATGGGTCCGGGCGTTTCCCCTCCGCTATGGCCGCCGTAACTCGTGTGGAGTTGTCGGGCCGGGTCCCGCATGGGGGTGGCCGTTCTCCGGGAGCCGCACAGTGGACGCGTTGCATGTTTGTGGGCAAGTCCTCGGCCTATTAGTACCGGTCAACTGAACCCGTTACCGGGCTTACATTTCCGGCCTATCAACCCAGTGGTCTTGCTGGGGGCCTTAACCCACGGGGGGTGGGAGACCTCATCTTGGAACGAGCTTCCCGCTTAGATGCTTTCAGCGGTTATCCCTTCCGAACGTGGCTAACCAGCCGTGCCCCTGGCGGGACAACTGGCACACCAGAGGTTCGTCCGTCCCGGTCCTCTCGTACT
>DASXOL010000094.1:0-4756 GCA_036494295.1 Pseudonocardiaceae bacterium | reverse complement strand
GCCTTCAACGGCAGCAGACCCCCGGCGCCGAGGTCCGGCGCCGGGGGTCTGCTGCCGTTAAGGGCAGGCGTTCCGGGGGTTGGTGGTCCTTGAAGAGCCCCAAACCGGGGTGTGGCGGTGCACGCTGTGTCAGTCAGGTGGGGACGATCTGATCACGAAAGTGTGCGACCGCCTGCGTCGCGGGTTACGGTGCGCGAGCCCGTGTCGCACCGTTGAGGGGGTTCTCGGTGACCGGAGGGGTCGTGACGATCGAGGTCGGGCGATGATCGAGTTCCGGGTCGGTGACCAAGCGTTTCGACGACGGGACGGTGGCCGTCGACGACCTGACCCTGACCGCGCCCACCGGCCGGATCACCGTCCTGGTCGGCCCGTCCGGCTGTGGCAAGACCACCTCGCTGCGCATGGTCAACCGGATGATCGAGCCGACCAGCGGCACCATCCGCATCGACGGCGAGGACGTGACCGCCCGCTCGGCCGCCGAGCTGCGCAGAGGCATCGGCTACGTGATCCAGCAGGCCGGGCTGTTCCCGCATCGCACCGTGCTGGACAACATCACCACGGTGCCGCGGCTCACCGGCACCTCGCGCCGAGCGGCCCGGGTCCGCGCCGCCGAGCTGCTCGAGCTCGTCGGTCTGCCGGTCGGGCTCGGCGGGCGGTACCCGGCGCAGCTCTCCGGCGGGCAGCAGCAGCGGGTCGGCGTCGCGCGGGCGCTGGCGGCGGACCCGCCGGTGCTGCTCATGGACGAGCCGTTCAGCGCCGTCGACCCGGTGGTCCGGGAGTCGCTGCAGGACGAGCTGCTGCGGCTGCAGGGTGAACTGGGCAAGACGATTCTGTTCGTCACCCTCGACATCGACGAGGCGGTCCGGCTCGGCGACGCGGTCGCGGTGCTGCGGACCGGCGGGGTGCTCGCGCAGTTCGACCCGCCCGCCACCCTGCTCGCCGAGCCCGCCGACGACTTCGTCGCCGGCTTCGTCGGCCGGGACCGCGGCTATCGGGCACTGTCCTTCGCCAGGTCCGACGGGCTGGCCGTGCACGAGCTCACCACCCTGCGGGTGGGGGAGGCGGTGCGCGGCGGCGGCTGGCGGCTGGCGGTGGACGCCGCGGGACGCCCGCGCGGCTGGCTGGCGCCGGACGTCGTGGACGGCGTGGTCCGCGAGGCCGCGCTGCGGGCGGGCGGCTCGCTGCACCGGTCCGGCGGGCCGCTGCGCGGCGCGTTGGACGCCGCCTTGTCGTCGCCGTCCGGGTTCGGCGTGGCGGTCGACGAGTCCGGTGCCGCGGTCGGCGGCCTACTCGCCGACGAGGTCCTCGCCCTGCTGCACGCCCAGCGCGACGAGCACGCGGGCGCGGGACACTCCGGGTCGCAGTGATGTGGGAGATCGGCGACTACCTCAGCAGCCCGAGCAACCGGGAGAAGGTGCTCGGCCTGCTCGGCGACCACGTCTATCTGGCGATCCTGCCGCTGCTGATCGGGCTGGTCGTGGCCATCCCGCTGGGCTGGGCGGCGCAGCGCACCGGGTGGCTGCGCGGGACGCTGCTCGGCGCGTCGAACGTGGTGTACACCATCCCGTCGCTCGCGCTGTTCGTGGTGATGCCCGCGATCCTGGGCACGAAGATCATCGACGGGATGAACGTGGTCGCCGCGCTCGCGCTCTACGTGGCGGCGCTGCTGGTGCGCTCGGTGATCGACGCGCTGGACGCGGTGCCCGCCCACGTGGTGGCGGCGGCCACCGCGATGGGCTACGGGCCGCTGCGCCGCTTCCTCGTCGTCGAGCTGCCGCTGTCGGTGCCGGTGCTGGCCGCCGGGGTCCGGGTCGCCTCGGTGAGCAACATCAGCCTGGTCAGCGTCGGCGCCTTCCTCGGCATCGGCGGGCTGGGCCAGCTGTTCACCGAGGGCTTCCAGAACCGCTACCTCGCCCCGATCCTCATCGGCATCGCGCTGACCATCCTGCTCGCGGTGGCCGTCGACCTCCTGCTGGTCGGCCTTCGCCGCCTGCTGACCCCCTGGACCAGGGCCGAGACGAGGGCGGAGACCAGGGCGGGCACCAGGGCCGAGACCAGGGCGGGGGTGGCCGGGTGAACCTGTTGTCGTGGCTGGGCGACCCGGCCAACTGGTCCGGGCCGGCCGGGGTGCCGGTCCGCGTCGGCGAGCACCTCTACTACACGCTGCTGGCGGTGCTGCTCGCCTCGGCCGTCGCGGTGCCGCTGGGCCTGCTGATCGGGCACACCGGACGGGGCGGCGTCGGCCTGGTGGGGATGGCGAACGCCATGCGCGCGCTGCCCACGCTGGGACTGGTGACCTTCCTGTTCCTGCTGCTCACCTCCAGCGAGACGGCGACGGTGATCGCGCTGGTGATCCTCGCGATACCGCCGGTGCTGGCCGGTGCCTACGCCGGGGTGCAGAGCGTGGACCGCGGGGTGGTGGACGCGGCGATCGGGATGGGCATGACGCCGGCGCAGCGGCTGCTGCAGGTCGAGCTGCCCGGCGCGCTGCCGTTGCTCATCGGCGGGATCCGCGGCGCGGTGCTGCAGGTGATCGCCACGACCAGCGTCGCCGCCTACGTCGGGCTGGGCGGTCTCGGCAGGCCGCTGCTCGACGGTCTGCAGCGCGGCCCCGGCGGTTATCCGGAGATGTTCGCGGGCGCGGTGCTCACCGCGCTGCTCGCGGTCGTGGTGGACGCCTCACTCGCGGGCGTGCAGCGCGCCGTGGTGCCCCGCGGCGTGCGGCTGGCCACGTCGGCACCGGCCGCGGGACGAAGCAGGAGCACGGCCGCCCAGATGGCCGTGCCGACGGGAGGGTCGGACCGATGAAGCGCATCGCGGCACTGATCGTGGCGGGGTTCCTCGCCGTAGCCCTGGCGGCCTGCGGGTCGTCGGACCCGCTCAGCGGCGGTGGCGGCGGCGGGAACGGCGGTGCGATCGTCGTCGGCTCGGCGAACTTCGCCGAGAGCGAGCTGGTGATGGAGATCTACGCGGCCGCGCTGCGCCAGGCAGGCGTCGACGCGCAGACCAAGCCGCGGCTGGGCACCAGGGAGATCACCAACCGGGCACTGCAGGACGGCTCGGTGACGGTGATGCCGGAGTACTCCGGCAACCTGCTGCAGTCGGTGGACCCGAAGGCCACCGTGACGACCTCCGACGAGGTCTACGCGGCGCTGCAGAAGGCGCTGCCGAAGGGGCTGGAGGTGCTCAAGCAGTCCCCGGCGCAGGACTCCGACGTGCTGGTGGTGACCCAGCAGACGTCCCAGCGCCTCGGGCTCACCAGCATGGCCCAGCTCGGCCCGCGGTGCGGGCAGCTCACCCTCGGCGCCGCGGGCGAGTGGCCGGACCGCTGGAAGGCCCGGATCGCGCAGCTGTACGGGTGCACCTTCCAGGACATCCGCACCACCGATGCGGCCGGGCCGGTGACGCTGCAGGCGCTCAACAGCGGCCAGGTGCAGGTGGCCAACCTGTTCACCACCTCACCGGACATCGCCGCGAACAAGTGGGTGGAGCTGGCCGACCCGAAGCACATGTACCCCGCGCAGAACATCGTGGCGCTGGTCCGCTCCGGTGCGCTGGACCAGCGCGGGGTGGACGCGCTGAACAAGGTCTCCGCCGCGCTCACCACCGCGGAGCTCACCACGCTGAACCGGCGCGTCCAGGAGGACCACGCGGTGCCCGCGGACCTGGCCGAGGAATTCGTCTCGACGATGCGATGACGCCCGGCGCCGGGTGGTGCCAGGCTGGGACGCATGGAGTACACGCATCTCGGCCGAAGCGGCCTTCAGGTGTCCCGGCTGTGCCTCGGCACGATGAACTTCGGCCCGGAGACCTCGGAGTCCGACAGCCACGCGATCATGGACCGCGCCCACGAGCACGGCATCAACTTCTACGACACCGCGAACGTCTACGGCTGGAAGAAGGGCGAGGGTGTCACCGAGCAGATCGTCGGACGGTGGTTCGCCCAGGGCGGCGGGCGGCGCGAGCGCACCGTGATCGCCACGAAGCTCTACGGCTCGATGGGGGACTGGCCCAACGAGACCTTCCTCTCCGCGCTGAACATCCGGCGGGCCTGCGAGGAGTCGCTGCGCCGCCTGCAGACCGACCACATCGACCTCTTCCAGATGCACCACGTGGACCGCGACACCCCGTGGGAGGAGATCTGGGAGGCCATGTCGGTGCTGCGCCAGCAAGGCAAGATCGTCTACGTCGGCTCGTCGAACTTCGCGGGCTGGCACCTGGCCAAGGCACAGGAACGGGCCCGCAGGCACCTCATCATGGGGCTGGTCAGCGAGCAGTCCATCTACAACCTGCTCACCAGGTGGGTGGAGCTGGAGGTGCTGCCCGCGGCCCGTGACTACGGCATCGGGCTCATCCCGTGGTCACCGCTGCACGGCGGGCTGCTCGGCGGCGTGCTGCGCAAGCAGCGGGAGGGCGGTGCCTCGCGGGGCAACAGCGGACGCGCGGCGGAGGCGCTGGAGGCCAACCGGGACCGCATCGAGGCCTACGAGAAGCTCTGCGCCGATCTCGGTGAGGACCCGGCCAACGTCGGGCTGGCCTGGCTGCTGCACCAGGAGGGCGTGACGTGCCCGATCATCGGGCCGCGCACCGTCTCCCAGCTCGACAACTCGCTGCGCGCGGTCGAGATCACCCTCGACGCTGAGGTGCTGGCCCGGCTCGACGAGCTGTTCCCGCCGCCCGCGCCCGGCGGCGCCAAGCCGGCCCCCGAGGCCTACGCCTGGTAAGCCCTGCTCCTGGGGAAGCCCTGAGCGTCGCG
>DASXOL010000093.1:0-2359 GCA_036494295.1 Pseudonocardiaceae bacterium | reverse complement strand
CGGCTACGTGGGGATGTACACCGCCCTGGGGCTGCAGTCGAAGCTCGGCAAGGACGAGGCGGAGATCACCGTCGTCGACCCGCAGCCGCACATGACCTATCAGCCCTTCCTGCCCGAGGCCGCGGCAGGCTCGGTGGAACCGCGTCACGTGGTGGTGCCGCTGCGCCCGGTGCTGGACGGCTGCCACATCCTCTCCGGCCGCGTCACCAGCGTGGACCACGCCCACCGGGCGGCCACCATCGAGAACCTCGCGGGCCACGTCGAGCAGTTCGGCTACGACATCCTGGTGATGGCACCGGGGTCGATCGCGCGGACGCTGCCCATCCCCGGCCTGGCCGAGCAGGGCATCGCGTTCAAGACCATCGGCGAGGCCATCTACCTGCGCAACTGGGTGCTCTCCCGGCTCGACGCGGCGGACGCCACGATCGACCTGGACCTGCGGCGCAGGCTGCTCACCTTCGTGGTGATCGGTGGCGGCTACGCCGGCATCGAGGCACTCGCCGAACTGCAGGACATGGCCCAGTACGCCACCCGCTTCTACGAGAGCATCGAGCCGAAGGACATGCGCTGGGTGCTCGTGGAGGCCACCAAGCGGATCATGCCCGAGGTGAGCCCCCGGATGGGCCTCTACACCGTGGAGCGGCTGATGGAGCGGGGCATCGAGATCTTCCTGGACACCCGCGTCCGCACCATGGAGGGCGGGCACGTGGTGCTCGACGACGGCACCGAGTTCGACGCCGACACCATCGTCTGGACCGCCGGGGTGAAGGCCAACCCGATGCTGCAGCACACCGATCTGCCGCTGGACGACAAGAAGCGGTTGCGCTGCCTGCCCACCCTGCAGGTGGAGGGCCACCCGGACGTCTTCTCCGCGGGCGACTGCGCCGCCGTGCCCGACCTGACCAAGACCGACCCGAATGCCACGACGAGTCCGTCCGCGCAGCACGCGGTGCGCCAGAGCAAGGTGCTGGCCCAGAACGTGGTCGCCCACCTGCACGGCAAGCCGCTGCGGACGTACAAGCACCGCTACGCGGGCTCGGTGGCCAGCCTGGGGTTGTACCGCGGCGTCGCCGAGATCTACGGCGTCCGGCTCAAGGGCGTGGTGGCCTGGTTCATGCACCGCACCTACCACCTGAGCCGGATGCCCACGTTCAACCGCAAGGTCCGCATCCTGACCGACTGGACCGCCGCGCTGTTGTTCCGCCGCGAGGTGGTCGCGCTCGGACAGATCAACGACCCCAAGTCCGAGTTCGCCCGGGCTACCGAGTCGACCTGACGCGCTGGCCGGACGCCCGTTCGGCGGGCGCGGCGAGCCGTCCCGCGCAGGAGGCGGACCCGAGCCAGGTGTGCGGATTGCCCGCCCAGCACCAGCCCAGCCGGGGCCGCTTCCTGCTCACCCACAGCGCCGTCACCCGACGGTCCCCGCAGCGGGAACCCAGCAGCGAGAAGCAGTTCCTGCCGCGCAGGATCGACGGAAACTGGGTCACCACCGCGATCCCCTCGCTCACCGTGAGCGGTGACCGGCCTCGCCCCGCGATGGCAGCCAGCGCGTCGTCGGGAGTGACGTCGAGCAGATCCTTGCCGGTGTCGACGTCGAGCAGCAGGTAGGCCGGTCCCGCGGGCACGGTGAGCGTGTCGATCGGGTGGAAGCGGGCCAGGTCGTCGGCCGTCATGTCGGTGACGCCGCTGCCTCCGGGCAGTTCCATGCGCAGCGCCGCCTCCCGCGCAGCCACCAGCACGTCGGCGATGACCAGCACGAACCGCAGGAGACCCGGCACGCCCCCGTCCACCAGATGGTCGAGCTGTGCGCGCAACGGCTCGACGTATCCGGCGAACTCGTCCACCGTCCGGCCGGCCAGTGCCGGATAGCCCTTGTCGATCACCGTGGCCAGCTGGCGGTCCAGCTCTGTGACATGCTCGGAGGCCCCGTTGATGTTCCCCATACTCACCGTGGACGTCCCGGAGTGTCCGGAATGTTCCCAGGACATCCTGCATACCTGAACTCGGCCGCTCAGCGGCGCGGATACCCTGCGAATGCGCCCCCGTAGCCCAATCGGCAGAGGCAGGTCCCTTAAAAGGATCCAAGTGTGGGTTCGAGTCCCACCGGGGGCACGTACAGCATCCACACAAGGACTGTTGGCCTGCTGGGTGGGCGGGTTGTTGGTGACCTGTTCTGCGGCGTGGGTGATGGCGGGTAGGTCGTCGGCAGGCAGCCGGATGGTAATGGTGACCTGTTTGCTGTCGTCGTGGAGCCGGACGGTGAGCTGGGTGAGGTCGAACAGCGCGCGCAGCAGGGTGTCGGGTGCGTCGGTGAGGTTGAGCGCCAGTTAGGGCAGCGCGTCGAGCAGCGCGGCAGGCG
>DASXOL010000092.1:0-21830 GCA_036494295.1 Pseudonocardiaceae bacterium | reverse complement strand
AGGTGCTGGGACCGGCCCCCACGGTGGCGAACTAGCGGATCAGAAGTCCATACCGCCGCCGTCGGGCATGCCGCCGCCCGCCGGTGCGGCGTTCTTCTCCGGCTTGTCGGCGACCACAGCCTCGGTGGTGAGGAACAGCGCCGCGATGGACGCCGCGTTCTGCAGCGCGGACCGGGTGACCTTGGCCGGGTCGATGATGCCGGCCTTGATCAGGTCCTCGTACTCGCCGGTGGCCGCGTTCAGGCCGTGCCCGGGGTTCAGGCCGCGCACCTTCTCGGCCACGACGCCGCCCTCGAGGCCGGCGTTGATGGCGATCTGCTTGAGCGGGGCCTCGACCGCGACGCGCACGATGTTGGCTCCGGTCGCCTCCTCGCCCGTGACGTCGAGCTTCTCGAAGGCCAGCGCGCCGGCCTGGATCAGGGCGACGCCGCCACCGGCGACGATGCCCTCTTCCACCGCGGCCTTGGCGTTGCGCACCGCGTCCTCGATGCGGTGCTTGCGCTCCTTGAGCTCGACCTCGGTCGCCGCGCCTGCCTTGATCACCGCGACGCCGCCGGCCAGCTTGGCCAGCCGCTCCTGCAGCTTCTCGCGGTCGTAGTCGGAGTCCGAGTTCTCGATCTCGGCGCGGATCTGGTTGACCCGGCCCTGGATCTGGTCCGCGTCGCCGGCACCTTCGACGATGGTGGTCTCGTCCTTGGTGACGACGACCTTGCGGGCCCGGCCCAGCAGCGACAGGTCGGCGTTGTCCAGCTTGAGGCCGACCTCTTCGCTGATGACCTCGCCACCGGTGAGGATGGCGATGTCGGCCAGCATGGCCTTGCGGCGGTCGCCGAAGCCGGGCGCCTTGACGGCGACCGACTTGAAGATGCCGCGGATCTTGTTGACCACCAGGGTGGCCAGCGCCTCGCCCTCGACGTCCTCGGCGAGGATCATCAGCGGGCGGTTGGTCTGCATGACCTTCTCCAGCAGCGGGAGCAGGTCCTTGACCGTCGAGATCTTCTGCGACGCGAGCAGGATGTACGGGTCGTCGAGAACCGTCTCCATGCGCTCGGGGTCGGTGACGAAGTAGGGCGAGATGTAGCCCTTGTCGAAGCGCATGCCCTCGGTGAGCTCGAGCTCGAGGCCGAAGGTCTGGCTCTCCTCGACGGTGATGACGCCTTCCTTGCCGACCTTGTCCATCGCCTCGGCGATGAGCTCGCCGATGGCCGGGTCGGCGGCGGAGATCCCGGCGGTGGCCGCGATCTGCTCCTTGGTCTCGACCTCCTTGGCCGAGTTCAGCAGCTGCTCGGAGACGGCCTCGACGGCCTTCTCGATGCCCCGCTTGAGCGCCATCGGGTTGGCACCCGCGGCGACGTTGCGCAGGCCCTCCCGCACCAGTGCCTGAGCGAGCACGGTCGCGGTGGTGGTGCCGTCACCGGCGACATCGTCGGTCTTCTTGGCGACTTCCTTGACGAGCTCGGCCCCGATCTTCTCCCACGGGTCCTCGAGCTCGATCTCCTTGGCGATGCTCACACCATCGTTGGTGATGGTGGGGGCACCCCACTTCTTCTCCAGGACGACGTTGCGGCCCCGGGGGCCGAGCGTCACCCGGACGGCGTCGGCGAGCTGATTCATCCCGCGCTCGAGGCCGCGCCGAGCTTCCTCGTCGAACGCGATCATCTTGGCCATTTGCGGTGTGGTCCTCCGGTCATGGGCGCCGCGGTCTTGAGTCCACGGCAAGGACACGGTGCTCGGCCAGGCTCGGTGCCCGCGACGGACGTCCGGCGATCGCCGGACTCACCGTCCCGACCTTCAGTACTTGTTCGGTGTTTGCTTGGCTGGCACTCGACAGGTCCGAGTGCCAACTCCGTGTTTAGCACTCGCACTCTCCGAGTGCAAGGTGGCAACGCAGTGCCGCGGCGCGGCGCGCGCCGGTCCGCTACCGCACCTGTCAGCCTGGCCCTACCCGCTCAGGCTCACCACCAGAATCAGCAGGACGAGAACGGTCACGACCAGCACCACCGGGATGACCCAGCGGTTGGAGCGGCCGGTGTCGGCGAACGAGGCGGGCCTGACCGGAATGGGGTCCCGCAGGCGCATCGGCTGGCTGTCGGCCGGTGGTGGCCTGCCGACCCCGGGCGGGCCCTGGCGCGGGGTCGGCGAACCCGCCGGGCCGGCGGCGGAGGGGCGCCGGGGCGGGGGCGGCACGGCCGTGCGTGGCCCGCTGAGCGCACCGCGCGCGTTGGCGACGAGCTCGCGGCAGCTGCCGTAGCGTTCCTCGGGATCCATCGCCATCCCGCGGCGCACCACCTCGTCGAACCGGTCGGGCAGCGCCACCAGCGAGGTGGCGGCCGGCACCGCGCCGGCCAGGTGGCCCTGGATCACCTCGGGGACGGTGCCGCGGAACGGGGCGCGCCCGGTGAGACAGGCGAACAGCACGCAGGTCAGCGCGTACTGGTCGGTGCGCGGGTCCACCGGCTCGCCGCGCAGGTGCTCGGGTGCCGCGTAGGTCGGCGAACCGAGGAAGTCCCCGCTCGAGGTGCGGTGGCCGGTGGCGCCGCGACGGGTCAGCCCGAAGTCGGCGAGATACGCGTGGTCGCTGCCTGCCTCCTTGGTGACCAGCACATTGGCCGGCTTCACGTCGAGGTGCACCAGACCGCGCCCGTGCACGAAGTCCAGCGCGTCGGCGACCTGGCCGAGCAGGTGCACCGCACGGGGCGGCGCCAGTGGGCCCTCCTTGATCAGGCTCGCCAGGTCCGGCCCCTCGACGTAGCGCATGGCGATGTAGAGCAGCCCGTCGGTCTCGCCGAAGTCGTAGAGCGGCACGACATGCGAATGATCGATCGCGGAGGTGTTGCGGGCCTCAGCGGCGAAGCGCGCGCGGAACTCCGGGTCACCACCCAGGTGCTCGGCGATGACCTTGAGCGCCACCTTGCGATCGAGCCGGACATCGGTGGCCCGGTACATGACGCTCATGCCGCCCTTGCCGATCACGCCGTCCACCTGGTAATGACCGAGGCGGCGCCCGGTGAGATCGGCAGACACGGTGAGCGAGCCTAGTGCCGCCGGCGCGGGGCCGGTTCACCCGCTAGAGCTTGCGCACCGCCCCCGCCTGGTTACGACCGTCCTGCCCCGCAGTCACCTCGAAACTCACCCGGTCACCCTCGTCGAGTGTCCGGAAGCCCTCCATTTCGATAGCGCTGTAATGTACGAACACATCGGGTCCCGCATCCGTCGCGATGAACCCGTAACCCTTCTCCGAGTTGAACCACTTCACCGTGCCCTCGGCCACGGGATCCTCCTCGAGCTTTTGCTTCGGCGCTCTCAAAGCCTTCCAGTCAGGCTCGTCGACCGGCGATTACTGTCGACAACGATCACGCTACCGGCGGTTAGGTCCGCGCGCCCATACCGTTCGCCTGCAACCAGGAAACAAGGCCACGCGGATTGCGGGTCTGGGTGAGTACCTGGCCCGGTCCGGCGAAGTCGAATACCAGGCCTTCGCCGCTGCGCATCGACTGCGCGATTCCCTGCGCGATCGGCCGGATACGGGACTGGACACCGTCGGCGTATCCCACGAGATGCCCGGTGTCGACGGTGACGTACTCGCCTGGTCCGAGGGTGAGCACGTCGAGCGCGCCGAAGCACGACATCACCACGGTGCCGACGCCGGAGGCATGCAGCAGGAAACCGCCCTCACCGCCGAAGAGCGAACGAAACCCACCCCATCGGGTCTGCAACTCCACACTGACATCAGAAGCGAGCCAACAGCCGCGGGTGAGACACCATCCGGTGACACCGTCGAGTTCCACCACGTGCAGATCGCCGGGCAGCGCGGGCGCGACGTCCACCCAGCCACCCTGCGACGGCGCGGTGAACGTCGACACCTGCAACGATTCGCCGCCCAGTGCCGCGCGGGCCAGCGAGGCGAACAGGCCACCCGCCGGCCGGACCTCGACCGCGACCCCGTAGCTCGTCGCCACCATCGCCCCGGTCTCCACCCGGGCCGCCTCTCCTGGTCGCAGACCCAATCGGGCGATACCGAACGATGGCGTGTGCCGTGTGTGAACAAGCACCGCTGCTCCCACCCCTCCTGACCCGATCCCGCCGCGCGCGAGTGTGGCATGTGCCGGGCCGATGCCCACCTCGGCTGGAGACCGGTTGCCCGGACCAGGCACGATGCGCGGGTGACCAGCACCCAGAGACGTCGATCCGTGGACGAGCACAGCGAGGTGGTGGCCGCGCTGCTGTCCGAAACGCCGGTGATCCGGCTCCCGCTCGTGGAGTGCGCGGGCCTGGCCCTCGCCGAACCGGTGACCGCACCGCTGCCGCTGCCGCCCTTCGACAACTCCTCGATGGACGGCTACGCGGTGCGCGCCGCGGACATCGCCGAGGCCACCGCCGAGCACCCGGTGCGGCTGCCGGTCACCGAGGACCTGCCCGCCGGACGCACCGACTCGCCCACGCTGGAGCCGGGTACCGCCCACCGGATCATGACAGGCGCCCCGATCCCGCCCGGCGCCGACACGGTGGTCCCGGTCGAGCTCACCGACGCGGGCCAGGAGCAGGTGCTCATCTACGAGGCCCGCCCGGCCGGAGCGAGCGTGCGCAAGGCGGGCGGCGACGTGGCCGCCGGGGACGAGGTGCTGGCCGCGGGCACGGTGCTGGGATCGGCGCAGCTGGGCATCGCGGCCGCGGTCGGTCATCCCGAGCTGCCGGTCCGCCGTCGGGTGCGGGTGCTGGTGCTGGCCACCGGTTCCGAGCTGGTGGTTCCCGGCGAAACCCTGGAGCACGGGCAGATCTACGAGTCGAACGGCACCATGCTGGCCGCCGCGGTGCGGGAGGCGGGCGGCGAGGCCGAGCTGATGCACTTCGTGCCGGACGACGTGGCGGCGCTGGACGCCGCGTTGGCCACCCGGCTGGCGGGCAAGGACCTGCTGGTGACCTCCGGCGGGGTCAGCGCGGGTGCCTACGAGGTGGTCAAGAGCGCGATGAGCGGCAACGGCGTGGAGTTCGGCAAGGTGGCCATGCAACCGGGTGCGCCACAGGGCGCGGGCCGCTACCGCGGGGTGGCGGTGACCGCGCTGCCCGGCAACCCGGTGAGTTCCTCGGTCGCTTTCGAGATGTTCGTGCGGCCCGCGTTGCGCGCCGCCATGGGGTTGCCCAGCAGGCGGCCCCGGGTGACGGCGCGGCTCACCGAGACGCTGGAGTCGCCGGAGGGGCTCCGGCAGTTCCGGCGCGCGAGGCTGGACGCGGACGCGGGGACCGTGACGCCGGTCGGCGGCCCCGGCTCGCATCTGCTCGGCGCACTGGCCAAGTCGGACTGCTTGATCGACATCGCGGAGGACGTGACCTGTGTCGAGGCGGGAACGGAGGTCGCGGTACTGCGGACCGGCCCCGCCTGACCCAACCCCACGACCCCGACGAACCGCACAGTAGTGCGGCCCTCACCCATTCGGACCAGTGGCTGCCGGGTCCGCCCAGGCTGCGGGCCGGGTCGGCACCTGGCTAACTCCGCCGTGGCAGAGCCAGGGCACCCGGATAGACCTTGTGATCCACCATGCTCCAACTCACACTTGAGACAAGTAAAAGGACTCGGCGACATCCGGCTGCCAGGCGTGGGGTTCCTGCGCCGTCGGGGGCGCAGGAACGTCGGGGAAAGGGAACCGTTCGGGATGCTGGGGAGCGGACGAGCGGTTTGCTGGCATCGGAGATCCGCTGTCGGGGGATGGCGGATCTCCGATGCTGTATCTCGGGGCCGGAACCCCCTGAATCCCGCCGCCGGATGGCGTGAGCGAACCGGTCGCCCGGCCGACGGTTCGAACCCTCAGCCTGCCGATCGCGTACGGTAAGGCGCCCCGCGGCGGGCTCACCACCGATCCGCCCACTCCGATTCGAGGACCTTCGACACGCATGGCCTCCCCCCGGCTCACCGCGCCGCCGCACCAGTCACCGCCCCGAAAAGCCGACTTGTCGACCGGGTTGTCGACAGGGTTGTCCGCTGGGTGGTCCACGACGGTTCGCCACCTGGTTGACCTGGCCCGCGAGACGATTCCGCCGATGCACCCCGCAGGCAGGCCCTTCGTCGCGGGCGGCGCGGCCGCCGCGCTGCTGCTGCGCAAGCTCTCCCCCACGGCAGGTGTGCTCGGCGGCGTCGCCACGGTCTGCTGCGCGGCGTTCTTCCGCGACCCGCGCCGGGTGCCGCCGACCGGGTCCGGGCTCGCGGTGGCCCCGGCGGACGGCACGGTGAGCAGCGTCGAGCCGGCGCCCGCGCCGCCCGAGCTCGGCCTGGGCAGCGCACCGCGCCCGCGGGTCAGCGTCTTCCTGTCGATCTTCGACGTGCACGTGCAGCGCATCCCGGTGTCCGGTGAGGTGCGCGAGATCGCCTACCGGCCGGGGAAGTTCCTCTCCGCAGATCTGGACAAGGCCAGCGAGGTCAACGAGCGCAACAGCATGTTGCTGCGCTCCGCGGCGGGCCACGATGTCGCCGTGGTGCAGATCGCCGGGCTGGTGGCGCGCCGGATCGTCTGTTCGGTGCGGCGCGGCGACGCGGTGCGCGTGGGCAGCACCTACGGGGTGATCCGGTTCGGCTCCCGGGTGGACCTCTACCTGCCGCCGGGCAGCGAGATCCTGGTGCGGGCGGGCCAGCGCACCATCGGCGGCGAGACCGCGCTGGCCACGCTGCCCGTGGACGGGGGGCGCTGAGCCGTGCCCCCCGCCAGTGCCGGGGTCCGTCTGCTGCCCAACGCCATCACCGTGCTGGCGCTGTGCTCCGGCCTGTCCTCGGTGCACTTCGCGCTGGGCGGCAACTACATGGGCGCGGTGGGTGCGATCGCGCTGGCCGCGCTGCTCGACGCGCTGGACGGCAGGCTGGCCCGGCTGCTGGACGCCACCTCACGGATCGGCGCCGAGCTGGACTCGCTGGCCGACTGCATCTCCTTCGGTGTCGCGCCCGCGGTGGTGCTGTTCGTGTGGGGGCTGAGCAGCATCCCGGTGGGCTGGCCGGTGGCGCTGGTGTTCGCGGTGTGCGTCGCGCTGCGGCTGGCCCGGTTCAACACGCTGCTCGACGACACCGAGGCACCGCCGTTCGCGAAGGAGTTCTTCGTCGGCATCCCGTCGCCCGCGGGTGCGCTGCTGGCGCTCCTGCCGCTCACGGTCTTCCTGCAGCTCGGGGCCGGCTGGTGGTCGGCCCCGGCCGTGGTGGCGGCGTGGACCGTGGCGGTCGCGATGACGATGGTGAGCCGGGTGCCGACGCTGTCGGCGAAGACGATCCGGGTGCCCGCCAGGGCGGTCGCGCCGCTGCTCGTGCTCATCGCCGGAGTGGCCGCGGCCGTCATCACCTATCCGTTCGCGATGCTGGCCCTCGCCATGCTGATCTACGTGGTGCACGTGCCCTACGCGAGCTACCGCTACCGCTGGCTGGCCCAGCACCCGTCGGCGTGGGAGGTGCCTCCTCGGCAGCGCAGGGCGATCCGCCGCACCGCGCGCAGCGTCCGCAGGCTCGGGTTGCGGCCGCCGCTGCGCCGACGGGTTGCCGGTGCGGCGGCCAGGGCGGGCGCCGTGGTACGGGCCGGTGCGGGCGCGGCGGCGCGGCGGCGGCGCAGCGAGACCAACGGCGAGGTGGCGCCCGAGGGCGACCCGCGCCGGATCGGTCCACGCCGGATCGGGCTGCGCCGCAACCCCTGAGCAGCAGGCCCGGGGCGTCCGCGCTACGCCCAGCGGGGTAGATCGCGCTTCTCCCGCTGATCGATGCCGACGGCGAGCGGGCTGGATACTGTTCGGCCCATGGCGCGCACGGCACCGCAGAGCCGTCTCGGCATCGGGCCGCTGCGGCGCCTGCCGGTGTTCGTGCTTCCCGCGCTGCTCGCGCTGTTCCAGGTGCAGGCCACCCGGTTCGCCGCGATGCAGCAGCCGGACCGCGCCGCACTGAACGGCGTCGCCTTCGCGTTGCTGCTGGCGGGTCCGGTGGTGCTGGTGGCCCGGCGGCGCCATCCGGTGGCGGTGCTCGCCGCGGTGCTCGCCCTGACGGTGACCTACTTCGCGCTGAACTTCCCCTACGGCCCGGTCTTCCTCAGCGCCGTTCTTGCGCTGGTCGGGGCGATGCGCGGGCATCGGCGCGCCGCGTGGGTGCTGGCCGGCTCGGCGTACGTGGCATTGCTGGTGGTGCAGGCACTGCCCGGCGGCGCGCCGTCGCCCAGCCTGCCGAACGCGGCGGGCATCGCCGCCTGGCTGCTCGTGGTGCTGCTGGCCTGCGAAGGGCTGCGTATCCGCACCGAGCGCCGCGTCGAGGCGGAGCGCTCCCGCGCCGAGCAGGACCGGCGCCGGGCCAGCGACGAACGCCTGCAGATCGCCAGGGAACTGCACGACGTGCTCGCGCACAACATCTCGCTGATCAACGTGCAGGCCTCGGTGGCGCTGCACCTGCTCGACGACCAGCCCGACGCCGCCCGAAGCGCGCTGGGCACGATCAAGCAGGCCAGCAAGGACGTGCTCACCGAGATGCGCTCGGTGCTCGGGGTGCTGCGCGGGGTGGACGAGGCGGCGCCGCGGCTGCCCGCCCCGAGCCTGTCCCGGCTCGAGGAGCTGGTGGCGCGCAGCGGCGACGCCGGGCTGGCGCTGCACACCGAGGTGCACGGGACGCCGGTCCCGCTGGCGGCCAGCGTCGACGTCGCGGCGTACCGGATCCTGCAGGAGGCGCTCACCAACGCGGCCCGCCACGGCAGGCACGGGGCGGGGGCCCGCGCGTCGATCACCTACGCCCCGGGCGCGCTGACCGTGCAGGTGGACAACGAGACCTCCGATGCGCCACCGTCCGAGTCGGCGGGCACCGCCCTGACCGGGACCGGGAACGGGATCGCGGGCATGCGGGAGCGGGTGAGCGCGCTGGGCGGCCGGTTCAGCGCGGCACCGCTGCCCGGCACGAACCAGTTCCGGGTGCTGGCGAGCTTCCCGCTGGAGACCTCGGGTTCGGGCAACCCGGACGCTGCGCAGGAGGGCGGAACGTGATCAGGGTGCTGCTCGCCGACGACCAGGCGCTGGTCCGCGCCGGGTTCCGGGCGCTGCTCGACGCGCAGCCGGACATCGAGGTCGTCGGCGAGGCGGGTGACGGCGAGCAGGCCGCGCGCTGCTGCGCGGAGCTGTGTCCCGACGTGGTGCTGATGGACATTCGCATGCCGGGCACCGACGGGCTGGCGGCGACCCGGCGGATCGCCGCCGATCCTCGGCTCTCCGCAGTGCACGTGATCATCCTGACCACCTTCGAGCTCGACGAGTACGTGTTCGAGGCGCTGCGGATCGGGGCCAGCGGCTTCCTGGTGAAGGACACCGAACCGGCCGACCTGATCACCGGGGTGCGTGCGGTGGCGCGAGGGGACGCGCTGCTCTCGCCCGGCGTCACCCGGCGGCTCATCGCGGAGTTCGCCAGCCGGGCCAAGCAGCCCGCCGACACCGCGGCGCTGCGGCTGCTCACCGAGCGCGAGCGCGAGGTGATGGCGCTGGTCGCCCAGGGTCTCACCAACGAGGACATCGCGCGGCGGCTGTTCGTCAGCCCGGCGACCGCCAAGACGCACGTGAGCCGGGCGATGGTGAAGCTGAACGCCCGCGACCGCGCGCAGCTCGTGGTGCTGGCCTACGAAGCGGGTCTGGTGCGGCCGGGGTGGCTGCCCTGACCGGCTCTGCGCCGTTCGTCGCAGGCGGGCGCCGTCAGCTGCGCCCGGGGAGGTAGCCGGGAAGCCTCCGTGGGCCCGACGACCCGCATCCCGTCCGGCAGCAGCATGGGCAGCACCTACAGCGAGCCGGGAGGCTGCCGATGAGCACCGCCAGTACCGACAGGAGTACCGAAGGGATTCGCGCCGGCGACGCCGAGCGCGAGCACGTGGCCGAGATACTGCGCGCGGCGACGGGCACCGGCCTGCTCGGCCTCGCCGAGGTCGAGGAGCGGATCGCCGCGTGCTACGCCGCGCGGTACCGCCACGAGCTGACCCCGTTGACCGCGGACCTGCCCGACCCCGAGCGGCTGCTGGCCGGCACTCCGGAGGCCAGGGACGCGGCACGGCGCGGGCTGCGCAGGCACGCGGCGCTGGTCGCGGTCGTCACCGCGCTGCTGGTCGCGGCGTGGATCGCCTCCGACGCCCCGTTCTTCTGGCCGATCTGGCCGATCGCCATCCTGGTCTTCGGGCTGGTCCGCCACCGCCGCCGGGTGCGGGCGGCATGAGCGCCGGGGCGGCGGTGCTCGCGGAGCGGCCCGGTGATCCGGGCCCCGGTGATCCGGATACCGCCGAGCTGGTGCGCACCGACGGGCTGACCAAGCGCTACCCGGGCGGCATCACCGCGGTGGACCGGATGAACCTGATCGTGCGTCGCGGCGAGGTGTACGGCTTCCTGGGCGCGAACGGCGCGGGCAAGACCACGACGCTGCGGATGCTGCTCGGGCTGATCCGGCCGAGCGCGGGCAGCGCGACCGTGCTGGGCCACCCGCCCGGCGACCCGCGCGGGCTGGCCCGGATCGGCGCCATGGTCGAGACCCCGGCGTTCTACCCGTACCTGTCCGGGCGCAACAACCTGCGGGTGCTGGCCCGCTACGCCCGCGCGCCCGAGCGGCGGGTCGACGAGGCGCTCGCCGCGGTGGACCTCACCAGTCGCGCCAAGGACCCGTTCGCCGCGTACTCACTCGGCATGAAGCAGCGCCTCGGTGTCGCGGCAGCCCTGCTCAAGGATCGCGACCTGCTCATACTCGACGAACCGACGAACGGCCTCGACCCCGCGGGGATGGCCGACATGCGGGCGCTGATCCGCAGGCTCGGCAGCGGGCAGCGCAGCGTGCTGCTCTCCAGCCACCTGCTCGGCGAGGTGCAGCAGATCTGCGACCGGGTCGCCGTGGTCTCCGGCGGCAGCCTGATCGTCGAGGGCACGGTGGACGAGCTGCGCGGCTCGGCGACGCTGGTGCTCGCCGCCGAGCCGATCGACCAGGCGGCCCGGCTGGCCGCCGACCTGCTCGGCGCGACGCGGGTGGCGCGGGACGGCGCACTGCTGCGCTGCGATGCGGGGCCGGCCGAGGCGGCGCGGCTGAACCGCGCGCTGGTGCTGGCCGGCGTGCAGGTCAGCGAGCTGCGCACGGTGGAGCGCAGCCTCGAAGAGGTGTTCCTGGAGCTCACCGACCAGCTGGGGGCGGCCCGATGAACCACGTACTGTCCGCCGAGCTGCTCAAGCTCCGCAAGCGGCCGGCGACCTGGATCCTGGTCGGCGTCTGGCTGACGCTGGCGCTGACCTTCGCCTACGTGTTCCCGTACCTGAGCTACCGGACCGGGGGCTCGACCGGGCCCGATGCCGGCACCGCGCCCGCGGCGCTGCTGGCCGGCATGCTGCCGGCCAACCTGGTGCCCACCGTGCTCGGCGGCTACCCGCTGTTCGGCGGGGCGCTGGTGCTGATCCTCGGTGCGCTGATGACCGGCAGCGAATACGGATACGGCACGCTGAAGACGCTGCTCACCCAACGCCCCCGGCGCCTCGAAGTGCTCGGCGGCACGCTGACCGCGCTGGTGCTGGTGGTGCTCGCGCTCGGCATCGCCAACTTCGCCCTCGCGGCCGGTGCGAGCAGCCTCATCGCCGCCACCGAGTCCGCGCCCGGCGGGTTCCCACCTGCTGTCGACCTGCTCCAGGGGCTCGCCACCGGGTGGCTGATCCTCGGGATGTGGGGGCTGCTCGGCGCGCTCGCGGGCATCGCGTTCCGCGGCACCGCGCTGGCGGTCGGGCTGGGACTGGTCTGGGCGCTGGTCCTGGAGAACCTGATCCGTGGCGTCGCGCGGCTGCTCCCGGTCGTCGACACCCTGCAGCGCGCGCTGCCCGGGGTGAACGCTGGCTCGCTGGTGGCCGCGCTGGGCACCGGCGGCCGGCCGGCACCGGGGGTGACCGCGGTGGTGGGCGGGACGCAGGCCGCGGTGGTGCTGGGCTGTTACGCGGTCGGTTTCGTGCTGCTCGCCGGGGTGCTGCTGGCACGGCGGGACGTGACGTGACGGTCGGCGCCTCAGCGGGAGATCAGTTCGAAGCTCACCGCGGGACGGCCACCGAAGCGTTCCGCGGTGCTCGCGGCCATGCCTTCCAGGAACCGCCGGGCGTGCTGCTCGGCAGGCTCGTCGCTGAGCGCGGCGAGGTAGGCGCGGTGTGCGCTCAGCGAGGCGACCGACCGGTCCAGGTGCGCGGAGACGTCCACCGCGTGGGTCGGGTGCGGCGAGCCGGCCACCGCCACCCAGCGCACCCCGGACCACGGCTCCAGGTCCTCCGGGCGGGAGAAGATCCACCTGTTGCCCGCGTCGGCGGTCGCGTCGAGCACGGCCCGTCCCACCGCGCGGTGGTCCGGGGTGTTCCAGCTGCCGGGACCCCAGTCGTCGTGGTGGTTGAGGGTGACGACCAGTTCGGGGCGGTGGCGCCGGATCGCCCTGGCGAGGTCGCGGCGCAGCGCGACGCCGTAGTCGATGAGCCCGTCGACGTGGTCGAGGAACTCCACGCTGTGCACCCCGACCGCCGCGGACCCGGCGCGCTGCTCGGTCTCCCGCAGCGGTCCTGCCTCGGGCGGCGGTATGGAGTCGATACCCGCCTCGCCGCGGGTGACCAGCAGGTAGGCGATGTCCTTGCCCTGCGAGGTCCACGCCGCGATCGCACCCGCGGCGCCGTATTCGAGGTCGTCGGGATGGGCCACGATCGCCAGCCCGCGCGTCCAGTCGGTGGGCATCGGGCGCAGTGCTCCGTCAGACATGTGATCACCCTGCCACGGGACGAAACAGCGGCGCACCCATCCGCGCGGTGGGCCGCTGCCCGCGGCGCGGCGCCGTAGGCTCGAACGCCGTGAGCGTCCCGCAGATCACCCTCACTGCCCGGCTCACCACCTCGGCGCTGGACGCCCGCCGAGGGGTGGTGCGGCTGCACCCCGAGGTGCTCGACGCGCTCGGCCTGCGCCCCTGGGACGCGGTCCGGCTCACCGGGGCGCGGGTGAGCGCCGCGCTGGCGGCGGCCGGGCCGAACCCGCCGGGCACCGTGCTGGTGGACGACCTGACCCTGTCCAACCTGGGGATCACCGAGGGCGCGGAGGTGGTGCTGGCGCCGGTGCGGGTGCCCGCCGCCCGCTCGATCACGGTCGCGGGTTCCACCCTGGCCAGCCGGTCGGTGAGCCCGGAGACGCTGCGGCAGGCGCTGGCCGGGAAGGTGCTCACCACCGGCGACGCGGTGTCGCTGCTCCCGCAGGACCTGCTGCCCGGCTCCGACGCGGCGACGGTGCGCTCCCAGCTGTCCGCCTCGATCGGGATGACCTGGACCAACGAGCTGATCACGGTGACCCGCACCGATCCGCACGGCCCGGTGGCGCCGCATCCGTCCACCGTCCTCGGCTGGCGCGACGGCCCCCGCACCGGCGACGCCGCCCCTGCCGCCGTCGCTGCGAACGCTGCCGTCCCCGGCCCGGTCGCCGGCTCGGTCGCCGCCGCTGCCCCCGACTCGACCGCCGTCCCTGCCGCCGACTCCGCCGGTCCCGGCCCGGCGCCGGTCGCCGTGCCCGCCGCCCCGGAGGCACCCGCGGTAGCGGACCTGATCGGCGCCCGGGACGCCGCCCGCAGGCTGTCCGAATGGTTCGAGCTGGCCTTCCGCCGCCCCGAACTGCTCCGCAGACTGGGCGCCAGCACCCGGCTCGGGGTGGCGGTGCACGGGCCGGAAGGAGTCGGCAAGGCCACCATGGTGCGGGCCGTGGCGCGCGCGGCAGGCGTGCGGATCGTGGAGGTCTCCGCGCCGAGCATCGCGGCGCTCGAACCGGGCGCCGCATCGCAGCGGCTGCACGACGCGGTCGCCGCCGCATCCGGAACCGGGGGCCGAGCTCCGGGGGCACCGCCCGTCGTCCTGCTGGCGACCGACATCGAGGCGCTGCTGCCGGCCACCGATCCGCCGCCACTGGCGACGGTCGTGCTCGACGCGCTGCGCGCGGCGATGGCCGAGACGGGTGTCGCGCTCGTGGTCACCACCGCCCGGCCGGAGTCGGTGGACCCGAGGCTGCGCAGCCCCGAGCTGGTGGACCGGGAGCTGTCGCTGCCGCTGCCGGACGCGCGGACCCGCACCGAGCTGCTGCGGGTGATGTTGCAGGAGGTGCCGCTGGCCGTCGACGTGGATCTCGCCGTCGTGGGCGAGCGCACCCCCGGCTTCGTCGCGGCCGATCTCGCGGCACTGCGCAGGGAGGCGGCGGTGCGCGGCGCGCTTCGCCACGCCACGGCGGACGACGACCAGGAACTGATCGTCTCCCAGCAGGATCTGCTGGGCGCGCTGGACACCGTCCGGCCGATCTCGCTGTCCTCCTCGTCCACACTGGACACGGTGGCCACCGGCGGCCTGACCCTGGACGACGTCGGCGACATGGCGCAGACCAAGCAGGCGCTCACCGAGACGGTGCTGTGGCCGCTGCGCTACCCCGACTCGTTCACCCGCCTCGGGGTGGAGCCGCCGCGCGGCGTGCTGCTCTACGGCCCGCCCGGCTGCGGCAAGACCTACCTGGTGCGCGCACTGGCCGGGTCCGGGGCGCTCAACGTGTTCACGGTCAAGGGCGCCGAGCTGCTCGACAAGTGGGTCGGCGAGTCCGAGCGGGCGGTGCGGGAGCTGTTCCGCCGCGCCGCGGACACCGCGCCCGCGCTGGTGTTCCTCGACGAGATCGACGCGCTGGCGCCCCGCCGCGGCGGCTCGTCGGACTCCGGGGTGTCCGACCGCGTGGTGGCCGCGCTGCTCACCGAGCTGGACGGGGTGGAGCCGATGCGCGAGGTGGTGGTGCTGGGCGCCACCAACCGTCCCGAGCTGGTCGACCCGGCACTGCTGCGACCGGGGCGGCTGGAGCGGGTGCTGTACGTCTCGCCGCCCGACGCGAGCGCGCGCGGCGCCATCCTGCGGGCCGCGGCGCGCAACACGCCGCTGGGTTCCGACGTGGACCTCGACCTGCTCGCCGCCGAGCTGGACGGCTACTCGGCCGCGGACTGCACCGCGCTGATCCGCGAGGCCGCGCTCGCCGCCATGCGCGAGTCCCTCGACGCCACCGAGGTGACCGCCGCGCACCTGAGCACCGCGCGCACCTCGGTACGCCCCTCCCTGGACCCGGCCCAACTCGCCGAACTGGAGGCCTACGCCTCGCGCCGCGGCCACGGTATGTAGCTCTTCAAGAGCCACAAACCCCCGCCTCGGCTGCCGTCAACAGCCACAAACCCCACCGAGAACGAGCCGCGCCACGCCTCGGCTGATCTGCATTTACTCATTGACGTGAACAAAACATCTCGCACCGCGCGCCACGCCATTGATCAACCTGGGCCGGCGATTTCGATTTACGGTCGCGAAAACATGAACAGCAGCCGAGAAGAAACTTCCGAGTAACTCACCGGTCGTCGGCGGATCGCCCCGATACCATCGGATCGTCCGCGCCTGACAACCTGGGAAACCGACCATGAACGCACAGAGAATCGATGAACTCATCTCCACCGGAGACCTCAGTTCCGACTGGCGGCCATCGTTTCTCGCGATACCACGGAGACAATTCATTCCGGACACGATATGGCGGCGGGACAGAACCAGAAGCGGACCGGACCTGGTGGCCCTGCGCCGCCACGAGCAGCCCGAGCTGTGGCGCGAGTTCGCCGAAGCCGACGACCGGGTCATCACGCAGGTCGATGACGGCCACCCGGTCGGTGAGGACGCGGGCACGGCGGGCACCAGCGCGGCAGACGCACCCGGGGTCGTCGCGACGATGCTGCGGCAGTTGCAGGTCTACGGCGGAGAACGGGTGCTGGAGATCGGCACCGGCACCGGATGGATCGCCGCACTGCTGGCCCATCGGCTCGGCGCCGACCGCGTGACCAGCATCGAGATCGACACCGAGACAGCCGCTCGGGCCAGGAAGTCGCTCTCCGACACCGGGTACGGCGGAGTACGGGTGGTCACCGGCGACGGAGCGTCGGGATACCCGCAGGAAGCGCCTTACCACCGGGTGATCGCCACCGCTGCCTGCTCGCGGATCCCGTACTCCTGGGTCGCCCAGACCCGCAGGGGAGGTCGCATCGTCGCACCGTCCTGCGCACTGGACTACTGCGGTCTGCTACTGGCCCTCACCGTTATCGAGAACGGCAGCGACAATCGCGACGACAACGGTACCGCCATCGGATACGCCATCGGCCAGGCGAGCTTCATGAGAATGCGCGACCAACGGCTCGACCCCCGCGACGAGGTGTTCATCTCCACCGGCGACGAGGAGAGCCGGGCCAGCGTGCGCGAAACATTCCTGCGCCCGGCCGATGTGGGCGACGACGGGGCGGTCATCGCCATCGGAACGCGAGTGCCGCGCTGCCGCATGGACTACCTGCCGTCGCCGGAGCGCAACAGCAGCAACGGAACGCTGCGACTGGTCGACCACAATTCCCGGTCCTGCGCCCGGCTGTACTACGAGGAGGGCAGCCTCGGCCCGTACCCCGTGCACCAGTACGGCCCGCGCAACCTGTGGGACGAGGTCGAGGCGGCGCACACCTGGTGGGTGGAGCACGGCAGCCCCGGCGCGGACCGATGGCGCTTCACCGTCACCCGCGAAGGACAGCGGATCGACCTGGCCGGCTAGCCGGCGGCGCGCAGTTCGTCGAGCAGCAGTGCCTCGGCCAGCACGCAGCGGCCGAACATCTCCAGGTGCAGGCTCTCGTCGATGCCGTGCCAGCGGCTGTCCGGATCGCCGACGCCGGTCACCAGCACCGCGGCGCCCGGGAAGGTGCGGGCGAACTCGGCGATGAACGGGATCGAGCCGCCGATCCCGGTCTCCACCGCGGCGTTGCCGTACGCCTCGGAGAACGCCCGGCGGGCAGCGTCGTAGGCCACGCCGGTGCCGTCCAGGGTGAACGGCTCGGCCACGCCGCCGCCCGGCGTGACGCGCACCTGCGCGCCCCACGGGACGTGGGCTTCCAGGTGCTCGGCGAGCGCCCGCTGCGCGCCTGCGACGTCGTCGCCCGGCGCGATCCGCATGCTCACCGCGGCCCGCGCCCGCGGGACCAGGATGTTGGACACCTCGGACACCCTCGGCGCGTCGATGCCGAGCACCGCGACCGAGGGCTTGCACCACATGCGCTCCGGGATGGTGCCGGTGCCCAGCAGTTCGACACCGTCGAGCAGGCCGGCCGCGGAGCGGAAGGCGGCCTCGTCCATGTCGGGCGCGTCCGAGTGCCCGTGCGTCAGGCCGGGCACGGCGACCTCGCCCTTGTCGTCGTGCAGCGAGCCCAGCGCCTTGCACAGCGCGGTGAGCGCATCGCCCGCGGGCCCGCCGAAGACCCCGGAATGCGCCGGACGTTCGAGCATCGACACCTCGATCGTGCAGTCGACGAGCCCGCGCAGGCTGGTGGTCAGCGCGGGCACGTCGACCGACGGGTTGCCCGCGTCGGCGATGACGATGACCTCGGCGTCGAGCAGCCCGTGGTGCTCGCGCAGCAACGCGCGCAGCGTCGGCGACCCGGACTCCTCCTCGCCCTCGATGAACAGCGTGACCCCGACGGGCGGCCGGCCCTGGTAGGCCCGCAGCACGGCCAGGTGGGTCATCACCCCGGCCTTGTCGTCGGCGGCGCCGCGGCCGTAGAGCCGCCCGTCGCGCTCGGTCGGCTCGAACGGCGGGCTGGTCCAGTGCTCGTCGCCCCCGGTGGGCTGCACGTCGAGGTGGGCGTAGAGCAGCACCGTGGGTTGCCCTGGCGGCGCGGGCCACTGCGCGACGACGGCGGGCGCGCCGCCCTCGGCCCGGATGATCCGCACGCGCTGCGCACCCGCGTCGCGCGCCAGGTCGGCGACCGTATCGGCGCACCGCTCGGTGTCCTGCGCGTGCCCGGGATCGGCCCAGATGCTGGGGATGCGGACCAGGCGTTGCAGGTCCTCGCGGGCGGCGGGCAGGGCGGCTTCGACGGCGTCACGCAGTTCTGGCACGGCGTCAGATGTTACGCCGCGGGACCCGCTTACATCGCTGTTCCGGCCTCGGCGAGCCGCGCCGCGCGCAGGGTGAGATAACGCTGTTCCGGGGCGCTCCCGGTCATCCTGGCGGCGCGCAGGTACGACTCCCGCGCTGCGGCGGGGTCGCCCGCGAGCTCGAGCAGGTGCCCACGCACCGCGGCGAGCCGATGGGTGCGGGCCATGCGCTCATCGGCGTCCAAGGTCCCCAGCAGGGCGAGACCTGCGCGCGGCCCGCGGACCATGGCCAGCGCGACCGCCCGGTTAAGGGTGACCACCGGGCCCGGCGCGACGTGTTCGAGCACCTCGTAGAGCGCGAGAATCTGCGGCCAGTCGGTGGCCTCGGCGTGCGGCGCCTCGTCGTGGACCGCGGCGATCGCCGCCTGCACCTGGTACGGGCCCAGCGGCCCGCTGCCCAGGGTGCGGGTGACGAGCGCGGTCCCCTCCTCGATCTGGCTACGGTCCCACAGTTCGCGCCGCTGCTCGGCCAGCGGAATCAGCGTCCCGTTCGGGTCGGTCCTGGCCGCTCGTCGCGCGTCGGTGAGGAGCATGAGCGCGAGCAGGGCGGCGACCTCGCCCTCATCCGGCAGCAGCGTGTGGAGCATCCGCGCGAGCCGGATCGCCTCGCCGGTGAGGTCTGCGCGCTGCAGCAGCGGCCCCGAACTCGTCGCGTAGCCCTCGTTGAAGATCAGGTAGAGCACCTGCAGCACGACGCGCAGCCGTTCGGCCCGCTCCGCGCCCACCGGCATGGCGAAGGGCTGCTCCGCGTTCCCGACGCTCTTCTTCGCGCGGCTGATGCGCTGGGCCATGGTGGCCTCGGGCACCAGGAAGGCGCTGGCGATCTCCGCCGTGGTCAGACCGCCGACCGCGCGCAGCGTCAACGCGAGCTGGGAGGGTGCCGACAGCGAAGGATGGCAGCACAGGAACAGCAGCGCGAGAGTGTCGTCGTGGTCGGGCACCACGGTCTGCAGCGGCAGCTCGAGCGCTGCCGTCGAGGTCTCCCTTCGTCGGCGGGCGCTCTCGCTGCGCCACTCGTCGACCAGGCGCCGCGACGCCACCGCGACCAGCCAGGACAGTGGACTGTCCGGAATCCCGTCCTTCGGCCACTGGAAGGCCGCGGCCAGCAGTGCCTCCTGCACCGCGTCCTCACCGGCGTCGAACTGGCCGTGGCGCCGGACGAGCACGGCGAGGGCCTGCGGCACGAGGTCGCGCAGCAGGCCCTCCACGCCGTCGTTCACCGGATTCTCACAGCTCCGGAGGCCCGTCGGGGACCTGGCGCACCTCGATGGGGCCCGAGGTGAAGGCCACGACGTGGGAGGCGATCTCCAGTGCACGCGACTCGCCCTCGACGTCCACGATCCAGAAACCCGCGAGCGACTCCTTGGACTCGGCGAACGGACCGTCGGTCACCACCGGAACGCCGTCCGCGATACGCACCGTCCTGGCCTGCGTCGCGTCGGCGAGCCCCTCCGCGGCGACCAGCTCGCCCGACTTGGTCAGGTCGTCGTTGAGCGTGTGCATGAAGTCGATCATCTCCTTGACCCACTCCATCGACCGCATCTCCATCATGCTCGCCTGGTCGCCGAACATCATGATCATGTACTTCATCGTCACTCCCTGTCTCGGGCACCTGGTTCGGGCGCTTCTCAGGACTGGGTCGGAGCGGACGCCACGTTCTCGACATCCGCCGGGACGACAGTTCCGGCGACCGGTCCGCCGAGGGCCGGGGCGCCCGGCGTCAGCTCAGCTCAGTTCGCCGAGCAGGAAGCGGGTGACCTCGTCGGTGCCCGCGCTGCCACCGATGTCGCGGGTGCGGGTGCGCTCGTCGACGAGGCTGCGGACGATCGCGGCGTCGAGGTCGTCCGCGGCGGCCTCGTGGCCGAGGTGGCGCAGCATCAGCACCACCGATGCCAGCATCCCCACCGGGTTCGCCTTGCCCTCGCCCGCGATGTCCGGCGCGGAGCCGTGCACCGGCTCGAACATCGACGGGTACTTCCGGCTCGGGTCGAGGTTGGCGCTCGCCGCGATGCCGATCGAGCCGGCCACCGCGGCGGTGAGGTCGGAGAGGATGTCGCCGAAGAGGTTGGACGCGAGGATCACGTCGAACGAGCCCGGATCGAGCACCACCTTCGCGGCCAGCGCGTCGATGTGCTCGGAGCGCCACCGCACGGTCGCGAAGCCCTGCGCGCGGCGCGCGACCACCTCGTCCCAGAACGGCATGGTGTGCACGATCCCGTTGGACTTGGTGGCCGAGGTGACGTGCCTGCGCCGCGAGGCGGCAAGGTCGAAGGCGTAGTCGGCGATCCGGGCCACCCCGGCTCGGGTGAACACCGACTCCTGCACCGCCATCTCCTGCGGGAACCCGCGATACATGCGCCCGCCCACCTCGGAGTACTCGCCCTCGTTGTTCTCCCGCACCACCACGAGATCCACATCGCCGGGACCGACGCCCGCCAGCGGGGAGGGCACCCCTTCGTAGGTGCGCACCGGCCGCAGGTTGACGTACTGGCGGAAGGCCCGGCGGATCGGGATGAGCAGTCCCCACAGCGAGACGTGGTCGGGCACTCCCGGCCAGCCGACCGCGCCCAGCAGCACCGCGTCGTGGTTGCCCAGGGTGTCGATCCCGCCATCGGGCATCATCGCGCCGGTCGCGGCGTAGCGGCTGCAGGACCAGTCCAGCTCGGTGAACAGCATCTCGATGCCGTGTTTGGCGCGCACCGCCGCCAGCACCTGCAACGCCGCCGCCATCACCTCGGCGCCGATCCCGTCGCCGGGGATCACCGCGATTCGCTGGATCATTTGCCCTGCTCTCCCGCCCGGTAGTCGTTGGTGACGATCACGACGAGGCCGGGGGCGCCGTTGGCCAGGCCCGCGAACCGCGGCTGCACCTGCATCCCGAACTCGCTCGCGATCGCCTCCGCACCCGCGCGTTGTGCGCCGTCCTGGTAGTAGACGGTCGTCGTGGGGATGATGCCCGAGGCGTAGTTGCCGATCTCGACCACATGCCACCCCGCCGCACTGAGATCACTGGCCGCGCGGGTGGCCAGGCCGTGGATCTTACTGTTGTTGAGGACCCGGACGTCGCGCCGGCCGTCGGCCTGGTCCGCACCCGGGGCCGGTGCCACCGGGGCTGGTGCCGTAGCGGTCGCCGGCGGCGGTGCCGCGGGTGGCCGGGACGCGGCGGCCGTCGGGATCACCAGCGGCGGTGGCGACGCGCTGGTGCTGGGCTGCGCCGTGTCCACCGAGCCCTGACCGGCGGAGCCCTCGTCCGGTGTGGAACCGCGCCCGCCCGGCGAGCCGGTGCCCGAGCTCGTGACCACCGCGACCACACCGATCACCAGGGCCACGGCCGCGAGCTGAAGCAGGACCAGCCCGATGGTCCGCAGCGGCCACCGCGGCCCGGACCCGTCCGGCGTGTTCATGACCGTCCGCCTCCCGGCTTCGGTGTGCGGTGAGGCTCGGGCGCTACAGCGGGTCGACGCCGAGCCGCCGGGCCGCCCTGGCGCGCTGCCTGCTGGACCGGAGCCTGCGTAGTCGTTTGATCAGCATCGGGTCCGCGGCCAGCGCGTCCTGCCGGTCGATCAAGCCGTTGAGGACCTGGTAATAGCGGGTGGCGGACATGTCGAACAGCTCGCGGATGGCCTGTTCCTTGGCTCCCGCGTACTTCCACCACTGGCGCTCGAAGGCCAGAATTTCGCGTTCCCGGTGACTGAGCCCCTCGCCAGGGCCGTCGGCCGGGTGCAGCGCCTCTACGGCGTCCATCACACTCCTCGGCTCACGGTTCGCGGACTGTCGGTCAGCGGCTCCAGGTGACGGCCCCGGGGTCGGGGAATCACAGAGTTGTGATTCCACCCGATCATTGAACCACGCCCCGGCGA
>DASXOL010000091.1:0-11358 GCA_036494295.1 Pseudonocardiaceae bacterium | reverse complement strand
CGGGACACCGGCCCGCTCGGCCCGGCCAGCGCCTTCGGTCCGGTCATCGACGGCGACCTGGTCACCGATCCGCCCTGGGTGGCGATCCGGAGCGGGGCGGGCCGGGACGTGGACCTGGTCTGCGGGTTCACCCACGACGAGTCCCGGCTGCTCACCCAGGGCGTCGACCCAGCGGGCATTGGTGTGGACGCGCTGGACGCGCTGGCCTCGTCGTGGCGGCTCGGGCCGGACGAGGTCACCGAGTATCGCGCCGCCTACCCCGAGGGCACCGACGCCGAACTGTTCACGGTGATGCTCTCCGACGCCCTGTTCCGGATGCCGTCGACCTGGGTGGCCGAGGCACACGCCCATGCGGGCGGCCGCACCTGGCTCTACGACTTCACCTGGCAGAGCCCGCTGCTCGGCGCCTGCCACCTCCTCGACGTGCCGTTCACCTTCGGCAACGCCGAGCACCCGATGGCCGTCCGGCTGCTCGGTTCCCCGCCCCCCGCCGGCTTCGCCGCCCTGTCCGGGCACATCCGTGCGGCCTGGACCGGCTTCGCCGCCACCGGCGACCCGGGCTGGCCACGGTTCGACCTCGAACACCGCCGCACCCGGATCTGGGACACCCCGCCATCGGTCACCGCGTATCCGCTGACCGGCTCCCGCCGCATCTGGGACCGCGGCGCGACATAGCCCGCGGTCCTGGCGGTCAGATCTTTTCCGGGTCCGCTGGGGCTTCCTGCGCCGGCTCGCCGACCATCGGATCGGTGGCCTCGCCCGCGGCGGCCCGCACGCTCGTCTTCTTCTCCGCGGGAACCGGCTCGTCCGTGGGTTCCGGCTCGGGGCTCGGCTCGGCGGGGACCAGCTCCACCCGCTCGAACAGCAGCGCACCGGCGGAACCGCCCAGCACGGTGGCGGCGAGCACGGCGACCGCGAGCGACCCGGCGGGCACCGCCACCGGGTCGAAGGCGCCGGTGCCGAGCCGGCCGCCCGCCGCGAAGGCGAGCACGAGGCTTCCCCCGGTGAGCATCGCGGCGGCCACCCCGAGCGCGCGCAGGCGCAGGTTGGGGTCCGGGTCGACCGCGGCGCATCGGCGTCCCACCGCGACGCCGGTGAGGACCGGCACCAGCAGCGCGCAGGCCCACCAGGACTGCGCCGGCCCGTCCGGCAGGGCAGCCAGCAGCGGTACCGCGGGAACCCGGCCGCCCGTCGTCGCCACCGAGCTCGCCGAGACGGCACCCACCGAGACACCCGAACCGGCCAGCCAGGACAACCCCGCGATCGCGGCGTTCGGCAGGTAGCCGATGGAGAGCAGGCTCAGGCCAAGAACGCTGCCGACCCCGTCGACACCACCGCCCCACACCTCGTAGCTGCCGAGCACCTCGGGCGCGGACACCACCAGCCCGAGCAGTACCGCGCCCAGACCGGCGGCGAGCAAGACCCCCAGGCCTGCTCCCCCGGCCTGCAGGCCAGGTCGGACCCACCCCGGCGCCCGCCGCAGCGCGGCGGTCAGCAACCCGTATGGCCGCGCCAGCCCTGCCACCGCCGCCACGCCCGCGACCAGCGAACACGCCGCCGCCGCGGACACCGGCTGCGCGGTCACCGAGGCAGGCGTGGCCAGCAGCGCCAGCGCAGCGCCGAGGACACCGTGCGTGCCCGCGATGGCCCCGGCCACCCAGGCCGCGTCGACGGGTGAGCGGACCGCGGACCGGACCGCGACGTGCTGCGCGGCGCGGGCGATCCCCGCGCCGAGCAGCAGCGTGGGCAGCAGCGGCAGCACCCCGAGCGGGGCGCCCGCGATGGTGAGCGGCACCTGGTGCGCGGCCAGCACCGCCACCGCGCCCGCCTGTGCCGCGCCCGCCACCGAGCTCTCCGCCCCCGCGGAGACGACCGTGACCAGCGCGAGGAGCGCGGCACCCGCCAGGTAGCAGGCCACCGCGGGCAGGCACGCCAGGCCCAGCACGCGCTGCCGGCCGGGACGCCGCTGTTCACCGGGGACCGCGGGCGTCCCTGGGATGTGCGGCGCCGCCGGCCGCCACAGCACGCTCACCGCCTCACCCTGACAGCCCCGCTGCGCAGGGCAGGCGCCGGACGAGGCGACGCGCCGCCGGGTCCCCGGATCGAGGGACCGGGCTCAGTAGCTCAGCTCTGCCCGGGCGGGCCGTACTCGCCCGGCGGCGTGCCGGGCGTGCGGTACTGCTGGCCGGCATCGTGCTGCTGGCCCGCCTCGAACTGCTGACCGGACTGTCCCTGCTGGCTGCCGGCCTCGGACTGGCCGGCCTGCTGCGGGTAGTACTGCACGGTCGGCGGGCCGCTGTACTGCGGCTGTTGAGCCTGCTGCTGGGGCGGCGCCGGGGACTGGCCCTGCTGGGGCTGCTGCGGAGGCGCCTGCGGGGGCTGTTGCGGGGGCGCCTGCTGCGGGTAGCCGCCGCCAGGTCCCCCGGGACCGCCCGGACCCGCGGGTCCGCCGGGGCCGGCCGGACCGCCCGGGCCGCCTGGCCCGCCGGGGCCCGCCGGACCGCCGAACGGGCTGCCGGGCTGCGGCTGGCCGGGGTAGCCGCCCTGCACCGGACCGCCGTAGTACCCACCGGGCTGCTGGGACCAGGACTGCTGCGGGAACGGGCTGGGCTTCGGGCGCGCCTTCAGCTTCACCAGGCCGGCCTCGGTGAGCAGCGCCGTGCAGCACGCCACCGATTCCATGAAGGCCAGCACGAGTGCCACGATGATCAGCCCCGGGGTGGTCAGATCCCCACCCTGGGCGAGCGTGATCGGTCCCTTGGTGACGTCGATCAGCAGGAACAGCGTTCCGGTGACGATCAGCACCGCCGCGGGCACCAGCGTGGCGGGCGCCTTGGGCAGCACCGCCGCCGCGGCGAGCAGACCGCCGCCGACGAGCAGCACGCCCAGCAGGCTGGTGCGCAGGTAGCTGCCCGCGTCGTCGGCGAAGGTCAGGAAGTAGATGATCAGGCCGAACCCGCCCGTCGCGAGCGCCAAGAGCTTGCCAAGACCCAGATCGCCCAGCGGCGACTTGGGCGATCCTGGCTGCGGCGCTGCCGGGGGCTGGCCGTAAGGCACGGACATTGGCGAGACCTACTGCTTTCACGTCGGTGATGGACGGTCGTGGCGAACGCTAGTAGAACATCGGTCCGCGACGACCCGCGGACGAGTCCGCAAACAAGCACGGGCCGGGCACCGACGATATGTGGTACCCGGCCCGGCAGCCGCTTACTCGGAGTTACTGCTGTGACTCGTCAACTTCTGTTGCATCTCGCTTCTGTGACGTCTCAACTTCTGTGACATCTCACTTCTGTGACATCTCACTTCTGTGACGTCTCACTTCTGTGACTTCACGACGTCGCGCATCAGGTCGGCGGTTTCGCTGGGCGTCTTCCCGACCTTGACCCCGGCCGCTTCGAGGGCTTCCTTCTTCGCCGCCGCGGTGCCGGAGGAGCCGGAGACGATGGCGCCCGCGTGACCCATGGTCTTGCCTTCGGGAGCGGTGAACCCGGCGACATAGGCGACGACGGGCTTGGTGATGTGCTCGGCGACGTAGTCGGCGGCACGCTCCTCCGCGTCGCCACCGATCTCACCGATCATCACCACGGCGGAGGTCTCGGGGTCGTCCTCGAAGGCCTGCAGCGCGTCGATGTGCGTGGTGCCGATCACCGGGTCGCCGCCGATACCGACGCAGGTCGAGAAGCCGATGTCACGCAGCTCGAACATCATCTGGTAGGTCAGCGTGCCGGACTTGGAGACCAGTCCGATCTTGCCGGGGCCGGTGATGTCGGCCGGGATGATGCCCGCGTTGGAGGCACCGGGGCTGATCACGCCCGGGCAGTTCGGGCCGACGATGCGGGTCCGGTTGCCGCTGGCACAGGCATGTGCCCAGAAGGCGGCGGTGTCGTGCACCGGGATGCCCTCGGTGATCACCACGACCAGCCCGATCCCCGCGTCGACGGCCTCGATCACCGCGGACTTGGCGAACTTCGGCGGCACGAACACCACGCTGACATCGGCGCCGGTCTCGGTCATCGCCTCGGCGACCGAGGCGAACACCGGCAGCGAGGTGCCCTCGAAGTCGACGCTCTGGCCGGCCTTGGCGGGGTTCACCCCGCCGACCACCTGGCTGCCCGAGGACAGCATCCGCTGGGTGTGCTTGCGGCCCTCGGAGCCGGTCATGCCCTGCACGACGATCCGGGAGTCCTTGGTCAGAAAGATCGCCATCGGGTCAGGCTCCCTTGCTCGACGCCGTCGCCGCCGCGGCGGCGAGCTCGGCGGCCTTGTCGGCTGCCGCGTCCATCGTGTCCACCCTGGTCACCAGCGGATGCGCCGCCTCGGACAGGATCCGGCGGCCCTCCGCGACGTTGTTGCCGTCCAGCCGGACGACCAGCGGCTTGGTCGCGCTGTCGCCCAGGATGTCGAGCGCCTGCACGATGCCGGTGGCCACCTGGTCGCATGCGGTGATCCCGCCGAAGACGTTGACGAACACCGAGCGCACGTCCGGGTCGCCGAGAATGATGTCCAGCCCGTCGGCCATCACCTGCGCGTTGGCGCCGCCGCCGATGTCGAGGAAGTTGGCGGGCTTCATCCCGCCGTGCGCCTCACCGGCGTACGCGACGACGTCCAGCGTGGACATCACCAGCCCGGCACCGTTGCCGATGATGCCGACCTGCCCGTCCAGCTTGACGTAGTTGAGGTCCTTCTCCTTCGCCTTCGCCTCCAGCGGGTCCTCCGCGGCGGTGTCGGCGAGGTCGGCGTGCTCGGGGTGGCGGAACGCCGCGTTGCCGTCCAGCGTCACCTTCCCGTCCAGCGCGATGATCTCGTCCTGCGGGTCCCGGATCAGCGGGTTGACCTCCACCAGGGTGGCGTCCTCGCCGACGAAGCAGTCCCACAGCTTGACCACGGCCTGCGCCGCGGCCTCGGCGACCTCGGCCGGGAACTCGGCGGCCTCGACGATCTCGCGGGCCTTCGCCTCGTCCACCCCGGCGAGCGCGTCGACCGGCACCTTGGCCAGCGCCTCCGGCCTGGTCGCCGCGACCTCCTCGATGTCCATGCCGCCCGCCACGCTGGCCATCGCCAGGAAGGTGCGGTTGGTGCGGTCGAGCAGGAAGGAGAAGTAGTACTCCTCGGCGATGTCCGACGCCGGGGTCACCAGCACCCGGTGCACCGTGTGGCCCTTGATGTCCATGCCCAGGATCGCGGCGGCCTTCTCCTGCGCCTCCTGCGGCGTCTCGGCCAGCTTCACGCCACCGGCCTTACCCCGGCCACCGGTCTTCACCTGGGCCTTCACCACCACCGGGCCGCCCAGCTCCGCGGCGGCCGCGCGGGCCTCCTCGGGCGTCGTCGCAACGCGGCCAGGCAGCACCGGAACACCATGTGCTCCGAACAGGTCCTTCGCCTGATACTCGTACAGGTCCACTCAGGGTCTCCAGAATGTGGGGCGATCGGCCACCACGGTGGCGCCGTCCGCCGCGGGTTCGGTGTCGGTCGTGGCTGCCGGCCGCATCCGGGTCCAGTGGGTGCGGCGGGCGGCGATTTCCGGCCGAGGACGGGATTGGGCGACCCTATCCAGATCACGCGCCCGCAGACCCGCCAAGACCGGTGAACCCGGTCACTCCGCTCGCTACTCGACCGGTGCGGCCTCGAGCGCCGCACGGACCCAGTCGACGATGTCGTGGGTGGTGGCGCCCGGGGTGAACACCTTGGCCACGCCGATCTCGGTGAGCTTCGGGATGTCCTCTTCGGGGATGATCCCGCCGCCGAAGACCACCACGTCATCGGCACCCTTGCTCGCCAGCAGCTCCACGACCTTGGCGAAGAGGGTCATGTGCGCACCGGAGAGCACCGAGAGCCCGATCGCGTCGGCGTCCTCCTGCAGCGCCGTCTCCACGATCTGCTCGGGAGTCTGGTGCAGACCGGTGTAGACGACCTCCATGCCGGCGTCGCGCAGCGCGCGAGCGACGACTTTGGCGCCCCGATCGTGCCCGTCGAGCCCGGGCTTGGCCACGACCACACGGATCCGTCCACTCATGGCTGGAGCCTAACTCCCCGGTAACCGGTGTGTTCGGCGCAGAACGGCCAAGTCACCGCAAGTCACCGCCGGTCACTGCCGCGAAGGACGCATCACCAGAGCGATCGCCGCCACGAGCACCACCAGGCAGCCCAGGCAAGCCCACGTTCCGATGGCCGGCTGCGCGCCCCCCAGCGGCGCTGCGACCAGCGGAAGTTCGGCCAGCCGCACGATCACCACCAGGCCCGCCCCGGCCAGCAGCGCGGCACCGCGCGAAGGGCGGCACCTGGCCGCGGCAAGCGTGGCGAGCAACACAGCGAGCAGCCCGGCCACCAGCCCCCAGCCGCTGCGCGCGCCGCCCGCGATGCCCAGCATCTGATGCCCCGGTACGTCGGCCACCGGCAGGCTGAACGCCGGGATCGCGAGCAGCGCCGCCAGCGCACCGCCGAACAGCACCGGGCGGTCCGCGCCCCGCTCGGCCAGTTCGGACAGGTCCACGTCGTCGCGCTCCACGCCGCCGGCCAGCGCGGCCAGCAGTCCCGCGGCGCAGGCCAGGCACAGCGCCCCCACCGCGGCCCATGCGCCCAGCCCGAACCGCACCCCCGGCAGGTCGATCGCGGTGAGCACGGGATCCAGGATCGCCAGCGCGGCCAGCGGGGCGACCACCCACGCCACCGACAGCGCGGGCCTGCTCGCGCCCGCCCGGTCCGCGGGCAGCAGCAACGCCACGCCGAGCACCGCCAGCACGACCGCGGCGGCGCCGAGCAGCCGGGCCACCGGCAGGGCGGGGGCCGCCGCGCCGGTGGGCACCTCGAGCGCCGGGGCCAGCGCGCCGACCGCGGCGAGCGCACCGGCCAGCAGCGCGGCGAGCCCGGCGAGCCGGTGCAGCCGCTGCGCACCGGGCAGCACCAGGTCACGTTCCGGCCCGCCCGCGTCGCTGGTGAGCGACCTGCCCGCGGGCACGGCCAGCACCGCGAGCCCGACCGCACCCGCCACCGCGGCGTACGGGCCCGCAGCGGGGTGCAGATCGGCCGCGAACAGCCCGGCGGCCAGTGCCGGTACGGCGACCGCGGCCGTCCCGAGGGCGATGCCCAGCAACCCGCCGCGGGCCCGTTCCCGGTTCGCCGCGGCGACGAACAGGCAGCCGGCACCCGGTATCAGCACCGCGAGCAGCAGCGTGCCCGCCAGCGCCCAGACCGGCCCGTCGAAGACGGAGCGGGCGAGCAGGAATGCCGTGTCGGAGGTGAACGGCGCGGCGACGAGTCCCACCGCGGCCACCACGCCGCAGCCGAGCACGAGCAGCAGCAGCCCCTGCCGCGGGGCGCCGCGGGCGACCAGTTCGTCCTGCGGCCCGGCGCTCTCGCCGGCTGTCTCGCCGTCGGGGGGCTCCGCACCCCACCGGCCGGCCAGCACCAGCAGCCCGGCGATGGCGATGAGCAGATGCCCGATGAACATCAGCGCCAGGCCAGGCCCGGGCCGGAATGGCGCCAGACTGGTGGGTATGACCAGCTCCGGCCTGGTGGCCAGGCCCGCGTCGACCACCAGTTGGCAGTCCAGCAGCGCGCGTCCCGGCGCGAGCACCGCCAGGCCCAGCACCAGCCCGGCCGCGAGCCCGGGTGCCCGGCGGGCGGAGAGCAGCGCGATGACGGCGGGGGCGAGGGCAAGCGTGACCAGCAGGGGCGCCGAGGTGAACCCGGGGCGCGCCGGGGCGCCGTCGGCCGCACTCACCACCGGCACCACCGCCGCGATGGCCAGCGCGAGCGCGCCGCCGAGCAGCGCGACGAGCGTCAGAACAGGCGCACCGGTACGGAAATTCGGCTCGCTCGCGGTGTCTGGCCAGGGCGAACGATCGAATCGGTCTTCCGGCGAGGTCCGGACCGTCATCTCGGCGACGCTACCGTGCCGCCCATCGGCCGGAGAGCGCCGCTCACCGTCCCGTCGCTGCAGCCCATGCAAATATTGTGTGAACAACTTATCGTAATTGTATGACCGCTTCAGGGCAGATCCCGAGCGCAGCGCGCGCTTTGGTGGCGCGCGGCGCCGGCCTGGCGGGGTCTGCGGCCACGGGCGTGTCCGGCGGGATGTCGGCCGGGCTCTCCCTGGCTTCGACGGCCCTCGGGGCAGCGACCCGCACGGCACGCACCATCGCCCGGCCCTCCGGTGTGCGCGGTGTCGCGCTGGAGGCAGGCTGGCTGACCGTACACCTCGCGATGTACCCGTGGGGTGCGCTCGCCGAGCAGTTGCGGCCCAGCGGCCCCTACGACTGCTACCGGACCGACGCGCTGCCACCGGCCAGCCGCGGCCTGGTGATCGCCGACGTGCGCGCGGCGGGCACCCCGATCCTGCTGGTGCACGGCATCGGCGACAACCGGTCGGTCTTCGCGGTGCTCGGCCGGGCACTGCGCAAGCGCGGGTTCGGCCTGGTCTACGGCCTCAACTACAGCGTCCTCACCGCCATCAACGGTGACGTGCGCACCGCGGCCCGTGAGCTCGGCCGCGAGGTCGAGCGGATCTGCGAGGCCACCGGCTCCGAACAGGTGCACGTGGTGGGGCACTCGCTGGGCGGGCTGGTGGCCCGCTACTACGCCCAGCGGCTCGGCGGCGACGAGCGCGTCCACACCCTGGTGACCCTGGGCACGCCGCACCAGGGCACGATGGCCGCCCACCTGGTGCCCACGCCGGTGTTCCGCCAGCTGCGGCCGGATTCCGACGTGTTGACCGAGCTGTCCGGTCCCGCCCCCGGCTGTCGCACCCGCTTCGTGGCGATCTGGAGCGAGATGGACCAGCTGATCATGCCGCAGCGCAACGCCCAGCTCGACCACCCGGACCTGCTGGTCACCAACCACCGGCTCAGCGACGTCGGTCACCTGTCGCTGTCGATGGACCCCCGCACCGTGCACACGGTCGCGAGCACCCTCGCCCAGCTCGACGGCGTGCCCGCGGTCGCCAGGTCCGCCGCCACACCGGCCGCGACCCGGGCCGCTCCCAGGCCGCGCAAGCCCGCGGACGAGACCGCCGCCGAGATCAGCCCCGCCCCCACGTCCGCCTCCTGAGCGACCGCCGGGTGATCGGCCGAAGGTCCACTGAACGACCGCACGGCGCGCGAGGAACCACCCTCACCGATCGGTTCGGCTACCGCCCGCGAGCGACTTGCCCGGCGCCATAGCGCTTGGTTACTGTCCCCCGGTCCACGGTCACAGTCCGATTACGACCGGCTGCAGAACTGGAACCCCGCCAGTTCGCTGGGATCCCCCGCCCGGTGTCAGCCGAGTCGGATTCCCGAGACGGGAAGGCAGGTCTTGGCTCGACACCGCCCCCCGAGCGGCCAACGACCGTTCCTGGTTCCCGAGGTCGCCCTGCACCGGAGTTCCCGGCAACAGAGCTCCCCGCTAGAGAGCTCCCCGCTACAGAGCTCCCTGCAACCCAGGTCGACACACCGGGTGCCGACTCCGTCGCCCGTCGTGCGCGGACGGGTCGTCGTGGCCGCGGTCGCCGCAGGCGCCTTCGTGGCCGCAGGTCAGGCGATGAACAACACCGCCACTGCCGTCGCGGCCGACCCGCACCTGCTGGCGTCCGACCAGAACGCGATGGGGCTCGGTGGGGAAGCGCCCAATTTGGAGTACCTGCCGGTGTCCCGGCCGACCGATGAGGCATCGGCTGCGGTCGAGGCGATGGCGAAGGGGCAACGGCTCGACGCCGAACGTGCCGCCCGTGAGGCCGAGGCGCGCAGGCCGCTGTTCGTCCGCCCGGCAGAGGGCACTTTCACCTCGGGGTTCGGCGGCCGGTGGGGGGCCATGCACTACGGCATCGACATCGCCAACTCGATCGGGACCCCGATCCGGGCCGCCGAGGACGGCGTCGTCATCGAGTCCGGCCCGGCCAGCGGCTTCGGCCTGTGGGTCCGCATCCGGGGCGACGACGGGTACATCACCGTCTACGGGCACATCAACCGCTCGCTGGTCCACGAGGGCGAGAAGGTCAAGGCAGGCGACGAGATCGCCGAGATGGGCAACCGGGGCAACTCGACGGGACCGCACCTGCACTTCGAGGTGTGGACGCCGAGCGGCCAGAAGATCAACCCGCTCCCCTGGTTGAACGCGCGCGGCGTCAGCGTCTGACGAACCGGCTCGCGGGGGCCGGGTCAGCGGGCCGCCGAGGTCCACCCGCCGCCGAGGTGGGCATGCGCTACTCGCCACACCGAGCAGAGCCCGCGCCTGCGGGGAAGCACCCGGTCGCAATGTCTGCACCGACCCCGGCGGCCGGTTCCGTGTTGCTCCAGCAACGCCCGCCACCCGATGACCAGCGGCAGCAGCCGGTGCCGCACCGTGGGCCAGCCGCCCGGCTCCGGCTCGCCCAGCATCCGCTCGGACTCCCGCAGGTAGGCCACGACGCGTTCCCTCAGTACCCTGCCCAGCCGCTCGTCCACCCCGCACCCCCGCCACTGTAATCGAACACATGTTCGAAGGCTAGCGGACGGCCCCGACAGTCGCGGGCCACCGGCTCAGAGCTTCACCAGCGGGACACCGCCGATCAGCATCAGCCGGACCGTGCCTGCGGCGCCGAAGTCGATCGTGGCGGTGGCCCTCGGGCCGGTCCCGTCGGTGGCGACCACGGTGCCCAGGCCGTACTTGTCGTGGGTGACCCGGTCGCCGACATCGAGGGACAGCGCCGCGGTCTCCTTCCAGCCACGCATCGGCGTCGACCGCATCCCCCTGGCGGCGACCGCCGCCTGCGCGGAGTCCGCGCCGGTGGGATCGGAACCGCGCCGCCCGAAGGTGGTCCGGCCGACCGGGGCGGCGCGAAGGGGCTCCTCGCGCCGCCACTCGAGCAGCGACTCCGGCACGTCGGCGAGGAAACGCGAGGCCGGGTTGGTCATCGGCTGGCCCCAAGCGGAGCGGGTGACCGCACGGGACAGGTAGAGCCGCTGGCGCGCCCTGGTCAGCCCGACATAGGCCAGCCTGCGCTCCTCCGCGAGCTCGGTCGGGTCGCCCAGCGCCCGCAGGTGGGGGAACAGTCCGTCCTCCCACCCGGTCACGAACACCACGGGGAACTCCAGGCCCTTCGCGGTGTGCAGGGTCATCAGGGTCACCACGCCGCCGGAGGACCCGTCGTCGTCCGGGATCTGGTCGGCGTCGGCCACCAGCGCGACCCGTTCCAGGAACGCGGCCAGCGACCCCGGCTCGATCGGGTCGTCCACCACCGGCGCCGCGGCCAGCGGGTCCTGGGCGAACTCGCCTGCCACGTTCACCAGCTCGGTGAGGTTGTCCAGCCGCGCGGCGTCCTGCGGGTCCTCGCCGGTCTCGGCCCTGCTCTCCAGCTCGGCGCGGTAACCGGAACGGTCCAGCACCGCCTCCAGGATGGCCGCG